>CP065012.1:1200000-1500000 GCA_016699815.1 Chitinophagaceae bacterium
ATTGTATCATTAAGCCGCTTGTGGGCCCAAATGCAATTTTACTGGCTTTAATGGCCAGCGGGCTAAATGGGCAGCATTTTGAATTTTATGGCTACCTGCCGGTTGACAACGAAAAAAGGGCAAAAAAAATAAAGGAATTGACATTGGATTCCCAAAAAAATAACAGCACTAAAATATTTATTGAAACCCCTTACCGCAACCAGCAGTTATTAGATGCTTTTTTAAATAATTGCAAACCCTTTAGCCGCTTATGCATTGCGGCAAATCTTACCTCACCGCAGGAATGGGTGAAAACAAAAAGCATAGCCCAATGGAAAAAAGAAATGCCACAATTGAATAAACAACCCGTAATTTTTTTATTGCAGTGGCAGTAGTTTATTTATCCGGGCTACGCATAGAAATAATACTATCTACAATATACCTGCTGTTGCCCCGCCAGGGAAGCGCCCCGTTATATTCTTTATAATGTAAATCAAAAATTTTTCCACTGTTGAGTTTTAATACATCAAATATTTTTTTGTCTTTTACCGAAAATTCAAATTCATTTGATTGTATGCCCATTCCAGAACGGGTTTTAATCCCTTCCTGTATGAGCTTGCCCTCATAGGTTTTAAAAATTTGCCCTTTTCTTACTGTATAATTTAAATATCCCGATTTTACGCCGTCATCCGTAAATGGATAATAATATTTCCAGTAAATAAATGCTGCAAGAAATACAAATAATGAAAAGAAAAACCATCTCATAAATCTCTTAAATGCCCCGGGTTTGGTGGGCTGTACCTTTTCTACTTTGGGAGCAGAACTTATATCTGTCATTAATTAAGGTTTTATTGTTTGCAAGGCAAAAATATTAATAAATTCATTCCCATAATACCTACATATGAATTATGCAACTTCATCCATAATAAAAAAATGGAAAATATTTTTTTTAAAAAAACCCATATTCACTCACCAGCCATACAAAGGCTGCCATATTTACAGCACCAAGATCCAGCTCTCTCTTGCTTACTGCTTCAAACACATCATTGGCAGCATGGTGCAAATCAAAATATCGTTGGCTGTCTGGCGCTAAACCAGCAAGTACGGTACCCATGGGTTCCAAAGGGCCAATATCGGCGCCACCCTGGCCATCTATTAAATAATAAACCCCGTAATTTTTAAATAAGGGCAACCAACTTTCAATTTTTCTTCTTACTTCTGCTTTTGCATTAGTAAAAAAACCCCTTGGTGTATACCCACCGGCATCGCTTTCCAGGGCAAATACAATAAGTTCTTTATACTTTTCCGCATGTTTTGCATAAGCAATCCCGCCACGTAGCCCATTTTCTTCATTCATAAATAAAACTACCCTAATCGTACGCTTTGGCTTAATGCTCATTTGTTTAAATGCCCTTATTATTTCTATGGATTGTACGCAACCTGCACCATCATCCTGTGCACCTTCTCCTAAGTCCCAACTATCCAGGTGGCCGCCAACGGTAATTATTTCCCAGGGTTTACTGGTACCGGTTATTTCCCCAACTACATTATAAGATTGTACATCGGGCAGCATTTTACAGCTGGTTTTGAAAAATACTTTCAGCCTTTTGTTATTTATTATTGCATTGCTTAGCCATTCTGCATCTTTTGTACTAATAGCAATAGCCGCAATTTTGGGAAAAGAATCGTTATACTGTGTGGTACCGGTATGCGGATAGTCGTCTATGTTACTGGCAAGGGAGCGCACAATTGCAGCAACAGCTCCATATTTTGCCGCTTGTGCCGGCCCTATCCTGCGGCCATTACCGGCTTCGCCATAAGCCCGGAATGTTTCCAAATAAAGCGGATTCATTTTAAAATTAAAAAATACTATTTTTCCTTTAACCGTATTACCCAATTCATGCAAGGCTTCCATGCTTTTTACTTCTACCACTTCTGCCGAAACAGCACCTGGTTTTGTGGCTATGGTATTGCCAATAGCACATACGCTTAAAGGATACTTTTTATTACCGGGCAAAATAGCATACGCAACTTCTTTGGCGCC
This sequence comes from Chitinophagaceae bacterium, assembly GCA_016699815.1. Lineage (NCBI taxonomy): Bacteria > Pseudomonadati > Bacteroidota > Chitinophagia > Chitinophagales > Chitinophagaceae > Chitinophagaceae bacterium. Next base: position 1,202,024 of record CP065012.1, read on the forward strand.
CCTAACCCAATGTGGAACCATACAGGGTTGCAAATAAACTGTATCTGCACCTGCAGCTTTTAACATGGCTACAGTAGCGTTAATTGCCTTTGATGCATTTACCGATCCGCTTAGTCTTGACCCTATTTTTTTACAAAGAAACTCCAGGTTTTCGTATGCTTTGCTGTGCATTAAAATTTCATCGGCAATTTTGCGGATCATTATGGAATCGGCATTTTGGGCATTGGCATAAAATGCACTAAACAAAAACAATAAATAAATCGAAAAATATTTTTTCTTCATACCAACAAACTTACATAAAAACCCTTATTGCTTACCCCTTCTATTGTACCCATTTTCCTTATGATTTTTACTGTATTCGCAATCATTTTCTTTTATATAATTGCTAACTTGCCTTATAAAACCCATATATGAATATTGCCATTGTTTGCTACCCAACTTTTGGCGGAAGCGGTGTATTGGCTACAGAACTTGGTAAAGCGCTTGCAGATGAAGGGCACAACATCCACTTTATTACATACCAGCAGCCAGTAAGGTTAAGCGGTTTCCATACCAATATTTTTTATCATGAAGTAAGGGTACCTACCTACCCGCTTTTTGATTTTCCGCCTTATGAAACTGCACTTACCAGCGCAATGGTTGATGTAGTGAATAACCACCAGGTAGATTTATTGCATGTTCATTATGCCATTCCCCATGCATCAGCAGCTTACCTGGCAAAGCAAATTCTTGCAAGGCAGCGGAAAAAAATACCGGTAATAACCACTTTACATGGAACCGATATTACCCTTGTGGGCAGGGATAAAACCCTTAGCCCCGTAGTGGCATTTTCAATAGAAGCCAGCGATGCGGTTACTGCAGTATCGCAAAACTTAAAAAATGAAACTTATAAAAATTTTAATACCCAAAAAGATATTGAAGTAATCTACAACTTTGTAGATATAGAGCGGTTTCACCGCAAACCAGTTGATGCATTTAAAAAACTCATTGCACCCAATAAAGAAAAAATTATTGTGCATGCATCCAATTTTAGAAAAGTAAAACGTGTGGAGGATGTGGTAAAAACATTTTTATCCATCAACAAAGTTCTTCCATCAAAACTTTTAATGCTGGGAGACGGCCCGGAAAGGCCCGAGATAGAATCTATGACTCGTAAATGTGCATATAGTGCCGAAATAAAATTTTTAGGCAAGCAGGAGCAAATGGAAGATATTTTACCTATTGCCGATTTGTTCCTGCTTACCAGCGAATATGAAAGCTTTGGCTTATCTGCACTGGAAGCAATGGCTGCAGAAGTGCCGGTGATAAGTACCAATGCCGGCGGCCTGCCGGAAATTATCCAAAACGGGTATTGTGGGTATATGAGCAATATTGGCGATACGGAAGATATGGCGAGTAATGCCATTAAAATTTTGGAAAATGAGGCTTTATTTAAAACTTTTAAGAAAAATGCTTTGGAGCAGGCAAAGCATTTTAGCATCCAAAATATTGTACCTCAGTATGAAGCCCTTTACAATAAGCTGGTTTAATTATTTTCTTCTTAACCATCTTTCCGGGTCAACAAAACCCGTTTCGGTACTCATATAAAAATCCATTGAGCCATCTCCATCATAATTTGTTGCCACTCTTCCTATTACCTGCCCACGTTTTACACTCTGGCCTTTAGATACATTTATTCCATTAAGGTTGGTATAAGTGGTAAAATATTTCCCGTGTTGTATTACTACAAAAGGTTGCTCATCATTTAAGTTTACAGACAGCACTTCGCCGTCAAAAATTACTTTTACCGGTGTGCCTACAGTGGAAGCTATTGAGGTACAGGTTATCACCATATCACCGCCGCTGGGCAATTTATTATTGCCGTAATGCATCAGCACATATCCATTATCTACCGGCCAGGGTAATGAGCCCCTGTTTCTTTCAAAGCTTGCATTTAATTCTATATTTTCCGAGTTGAGCAAAACGCTTTCCCTGCTATCTACTTTTTTGGTTATATCAGGTTTTGTTTTGGGCACATTGGGTGTTGGCGTTTCTTTATTTTTTTTCTCAATGGCTTTAGCCCTGGCAATAGCTTCCTTTCGAGCATCATCCTGTGCTTTTTTAATTGCTGCGGCTATTGCATTGGATACTTTTTTCATTTGCCTCTGCTTTGCCGTCATTTGCTTGCTTAATTCCCCACCCTTTTTCTTTAACTCATTTAATATCCTGTCCTGCTCTTTCTTTTGGGTTTCCAGGTTTGCTACTTCTTTGTTTTGTACAACAAGGGTAGATTTCTTTTTTACTTTAACCCCGCTAATTTCTTCTACCTTTTTTTTACGTAGCTCCTGTGTACGCAATATATTTTGGCCCTGCATTTCCCGGTAGCTGCGGTAACTTTTTAAATAACTGATGCGCTTTATGGCATCATTAAAATTATCGGCAGCAAAAATAAAATTCAGGAAATCGTAGTTGCTCCGGTTTTTATAAGCATAAACCATGCTCTTGGCATACTCTTGCTTTAAGGTATCCAGCAATCGGTTGTACTTATTAACATCTTTTTGAATGGTATAAATATTATTATCGAGCAGTCTAAGGTCTTTGTTGATATTATCTACTACCCTGTTTTGAAGGTTTACTTTATTATTAATTAAATTCCACTGTAATAAGTTTTCCTTTGTTTTGGTCTTATTGTCGTGTAAGAGTTTTTCCGTTTGTTCAATTTCTTTCTTTAGTTCTACACGCTGTTTTTCCAATTCTTCCCGGGTTTGGGAAAAAACGGCCGTATGCGTAAATACAAAAAAAACAAGAAAGGAAACGATTTTAGGCATGTTGGAAATTTAAGGATTGCGCAAATATAAAATGAAAGGAATAAAAAAAGTTCCTTCATTAAATGTTTATCTAAATAAAAATAAGGATTATTTTATGGAATAGTTCCTGGGTATTTTTAGTGCCACCGATAAATCTTTGTTAAACTCCACCTGCTTATACTCCATTTTTAAATTAAGTTTATTTTGCTCCGCTACCAGCATTTGCCTTATAAAAGAAAACAATTTGCCATCAACCATATTGTAATTATCGTAAGTAATATCAGCCGTTCTGCTCCTGAAAACATCCACATCATCTAATTTACAATGCAGTAATAAATTATTTTCAGCAGAGAGGGTAAGCAGGTTTTTAAAATCACCCAATATTGAAGATACCAGAATAAAGTTGGGGATTTTTTTAAGTGCAACATTTGTACTATCAAAAAAAATGGGATTGCCCAGGAAAAAATCCTGAAGGGTATTTAAACTAAACGGTACCGAAGTAATTTCCTGCAAATAATTTAAGGAACGGTATTGCACTTCCTTTTCCCTTTTATTGAGCAATGTCACCGAATCTTTTGTTATCAATACACGGTAAAATTCAAAATTTAAAAATGTAGCCGTTAGAGACATCCAAATAGCGCTGTCTTTTATCATTCTTACTACTGCGGTTACATCGGGTTGCTTGCCCTGCGCATCGGTTACTTCTACTTTTATTTTAGCAGAAAATGTTTGTGCGGTAATAAAATGGTTACTTAAATTTTGCTTCACTTCTGCTGCAAATTCGGTAGAGTCGGCAATGTGTAACTGCGATGATATTAAGGCGCTGTCTTTGGGTGCTATGGCGGTATTTATTTTTTTTACCGTTTTGCATGATGCAAATACGGCTGCAATGAAAGCAATATGTAATAAATACTTGTACACCTTATTAAAATTATTTTCCGGTATGCCCAAAGCCGCCGGCGCCCCTTTCCGATTCATTTAACACTGTTGCCTGCAATAGTAATGCGGTTTCTACTTTGGCCAGCACCATTTGTGCAATACGGTCGTTGTTATGTATGACCTGTATTTCGTTGCTGAGATTAATGAGGATCACTTTTATTTCTCCCCGGTAATCGCTGTCAATTGTTCCCGGGCTGTTTAAACAGGTAATACCGTTTTTATAAGCCAGCCCGCTTCTTGGCCTTACCTGTATTTCGTAACCTGCCGGTATTTCCACAAATAAACCTGTAGGAATTAATTTTCTTTCCATGGGTTTCAAAGATTCAGGCCCCGGCAGATTTGCCCTTACGTCCATACCGGCTGCGCCAGCTGTTTCATATGCCGGCAATTCGTTGCCTGAGCGGTTGATCATTTTAATTTGAACCATCTATTGCAATTTTTGTATCAACACATTGGCAAATGCAAACAGGCCTTCTTCCCTGCCTGCAAAACCCATTTTTTCCGTAGTGGTTGCTTTTATGGAAACATCTTCTTCCGTAATTTCCAGCAAAAAAGCAATAGATTGCCTCATCATGGGTGCATAAGGCATAATTTTGGGTGCTTCAAGGCAAACAGAACTGTCAATATTTACCACACGGTAACCTTTTTGCTTTACCAGTTGATAAACTTCAATTAATAAAAGCTTACTGTCTATATCCTTATATTTTTCATCTGTATTGGGAAAATGAACTCCAATATCACCTAAAGCCAATGCCCCGAGCATTGCATCGCAAATGGCGTGAAGCAATACATCTGCATCGCTATGGCCTACTGCTCCTTTACTGTGAGGTATTTCCACACCACCAATAAAAAGCTTGGGCCCTTGCTGCAGCCGGTGAAAATCTATGCCAAAACCTATACGGTAACTCATATTGCAAAAATGCTGATAAACTGCACGTAAATATAAAAAAATAGCGCTCCTGGAGCGGAACGCTATTTTAATAAATAAGTTTGAATTTATTTTACGTTAAATACAAGGCTGAAACGCAATGTATTGGAAAGCGGGTTGCGGTTTGTTCCTGAACCAGAAGGCAACAGGTAAGCAAAGTTCAAACCAAATACATTGTAATTTAAACCAGCACCTACAGAGAAATATTTACGGTTTCCTTTTGTAGGGTTTTCGTAAAAATAACCAGCTCTAAAGCTAAATTGGTCTTTATAAGTATATTCTGCACCCAGAGAATAAGAAAGTTCTTTCAGCTCTTCACTAAATCCACCCGGAGCATCTCCAAATGAGCTGAACCAGCTACCTACAACACCTTTGCTACGGTAATCGGCCAGTCCAGCAGAATCTGAAATATCAGCTGGAGTGGGAACCAATAGTTTATTTATATCTAATGCAAAAGTCAATTTATTGTCTTGGTCAAACACTTTTGTATAAGCTCCGCCCAATCCAAAGTTTGCAGGGATATAATCTTTTTGATTAGCATCGTTGGTATAAGAAATTTTAGCGCCAAGGTTGCTTAAGGTTACGCCCCAGTTAAAACCGGCACCATTTGCTTTGGCACCATTATGAAAATAATGCAGGTCACCAGCTACTGAACTTCCTTTTTTATAAGTAGTTCCACCACTTGAAGCGCCATTAGCAAGGTCTGAACTGATATAGCGTAAAGCAATACCTACACCAGATTTTGCGCTCAACTTCCTGGAATAGCCAAGGTCAATAGAAAATTCCCGTGGCCTTCCTGAGTTTAAAGGTGTACCAGATGCATCAGTAAACTGAATGCTACCCAGGCTAAAATAACGTAAGCCAAGCGAAATTGCCTGTTGGTCGTCTAATTTGTAATACCCACCCATTGTAGCTAAATATACATCGTTAAGGCCCAAATCTTTAAGCCATGGAGTATAAGTTAACGCTACGCTGGAAGTGTTTTTGGCAAATACGGTTTTTCCCAGATTCCAAAAAGAGGCATTGGCATCAGGCGCTGTGGCAATACCAGCATCACCCATACCACCAGCACGAGCATCGGGAGAAATCCTAAGGAAAGGAACAGCAGTGGTTACTACATTTATCGGATCGGCAGTTTGTGCATTGGCGCTCATAACTCCGCCAAGTAACATCGCTAAGGCAGTTAGTTTCAATGTTGATTGTTTCATTCGTTTTTTTTGTCTTGGTTAGGTAGAAATTGATCTATAAATTCAAATTTTTAAATAAGCTAATTTCTGTAAAAATAGGGCTTTTTACTTATTAGCAGAAAAAAACAAAATTATGTTAATGTTTTAGGCATCAAATATAAAGGGTTCTATTTTACCAAAAAAAAATATTTCCGGTAACCCCGAAACGAATTATTGACCAAATTATTATAACTCCGGAAATTTTTAAGAAGCAAAAGATATTAGAAAAAAAATGAAAGCATTAAAAAAAATGTTATTCCTGAATTTAACTAATTGCATTTGAAGTAAAGTAATTATATTCGCAGTTCTTATAACCCCAAATTTTTACACACAATAATCGAGAAAACCTTTCGTTAAATCATTTGCAAAACGAATGCACATGCAAAAATCAATTTTTGGCAAAAGCCTCCTTGTAATCACAGTATCTGCCCTAACACTTACCTCCTGTAAAAACGGTGGCCTGTTTGGCAAAAAGAAATCTAAATCCAGCGTAACCGGCTGGAGTTACGACGACAAAAACATGGGCAATTTTCATGTTGCCAAAGTAAAGTATCCCAAAGCCGGGCCCGGGCTTGTATTTGTACAAGGCGGTACCTTTGTAATGGGTGCTAAAGAAGATGATGTAATGGGTGACTGGAACAATGTTCCCCGCAGGGTTACCGTACCATCATTTTTTATTGATGAAACCGAAGTAGCCAATGTTCACTACCGTGAATACCTATATTGGCTTGAAAATACTTTTAGCGCAGATACCAGCATAATGAACAAAGCTCTTCCAGACACTTTGGTGTGGAGAGAAGAATTGGCTTATAATGAACCATTCGTGGAGTATTATTTCCGCTATCCTTCTTATAACTTTTACCCGGTAGTTGGTGTTTCCTGGCGCCAGGCTTATGATTTTTGTATTTGGAGAACAGACCGTGTGAACGAACTTAAACTCATGCAAAAAGGCTATTTGAAAAAAGATGCCGTTAAGCGTGAAATGAAAGGTGGTGGCGCCGATGGTTCTTTTAATACTGAGACCTATTTAATGAATCCAGAAATGATCCAGGGCCGTGGCAAACCCAAAAAATCTGATTTAAAAGATATAAACGGGAAACCCCGTACTACAGTAAAAATGGAAGATGGTGTACTTAATATGGGATACCGCCTGCCTACAGAAGCAGAATGGGAATATGCTGCTTATGGTATATTAGACCAAAACCCTGCACCACGTAAAAAAGAAGGAAAAAGTGGTGAAGAGTTGATCAGTAACCAACAAATATATTCCTGGAGCAAAAACCCCAATGGCATGAGGGATACTCGCCATGGAAGCTGGCAGGGAAGGTTTCTGGCAAACTTTAAACGTGGTAGTGGCGATAACATGGGTATTGCAGGTGGTTTGAACGACCGTGCTGCCATTCCTGGCCCTGTAAAAACTTTTTACCCCAATGCTTTTGGCCTTTATAATATGAGTGGGAATGTAAACGAATGGGTGGGTGACGTTTACAGGCCAATGACCTCTTTAGATGCACAGGATTTTAACTACTTCCGTGGAAATAAATTTCAGAAATACTACAAAAACAGCTCAGGCGAATTTGAAAGAGATAGCATGGGCCGCTTGAAAAAAGTGGATATTTCTGATGAAGAAGTTAAAAACAGATCGAACTATCAACGCAATAATGTAATCAACTACATGGATGGCGACTCTGCAAGCCAGGTTTTTTATGGCTATGGTGTATCTTCTTTAATTAGCGATAAATCAAGGGTAATAAAAGGTGGCAGCTGGAACGACAGACCCTATTGGTTATCTCCCGGAAGCCGCAGGTTTATGGAAGAAGACCAGGGAGCAAGTACCGTAGGTTTCCGTTGTGCCCAAACCTATCTTGGCCCGCCTGAAGGCCAAGGATTTAAAGATGGTAACCTCTTTGGAAAGAGGAAACAAAACAAGAAAAAGAAAAAATAATATAATTAAAACCCCCGAAAATTTCGGGGGTTTTTTATTGCTGCTAACTTATTATTTTTGATTTATGCAAATAGATGAGCTATACAGTATTTACCTGCAGCACCCACAAATAGAAACCGATACCCGAAAAATTTCCAGGGATTGTATTTTTTTTGCCTTAAAAGGGCCAAATTTTAATGGCAACCGGTTTGTTCAGCAGGCTTTAGAAAAAGGCGCATCCTACTGCATTGCCGATGAAGATACCGGCATTAAAGATGAAAGGATAATTTTGGTTGATAACGCACTCGAAACTTTACAATTATTAGCAAAAAAACACAGGCAAAGTTTTTCCATACCGTTTATTGCCATTACCGGTTCCAATGGTAAAACCACCAGCAAAGAATTGGTTTCCGCAGTGCTGTCTTCTACCTATTGCTGTTATACAACACAAGGTAACCTCAATAACCATATTGGCGTACCACTTACCCTACTAAAAATTAAAAAAGATGCAGCAATTGCCGTTATAGAAATGGGCGCCAACCACCTGTATGAAATTGAAAGTTATTGCCAATATGCTATGCCCACCCATGGGCTTATTACCAATTGCGGCAAAGCACACCTTGAAGGGTTTGGCAGTGTAGAAAATATTAAAAAAGCAAAGGGTGAATTATTTGATTATTTAAAAGCAAACAATGGCACAGCATTTATTTTAACCCAAACCGGTTACTTAGATAACATGAGTAAGGGCATTAAACACATTATTACTTATGGTGCAGCAGATGCAGATTATACAGCAATAGCATTAAACAACAATACTTCACTTTTACAATTAAAAATTACAAAAGGCATTTCAGAAGAATTGATACAAACACAATTAGTAGGCAGCTATAACCTGCCCAATGTATTGGCAGCTATTTGCATAGGCAAAACTTTTGATGTGCCCGATAAAAAAATAAAAACCGCTATAGAAAATTATGCGCCATCAAACAGCCGGTCGCAGCTTATAGAAAAAAATGGAAACAAAATAATTTTAGATGCCTATAATGCCAATCCCAGCAGCATGTCTCTCGCTATAGAAAATTTTGCCGGCTTAACCGGTAATAAAGTATTAATAATTGGCAGCATGATGGAGCTTGGCCATGCAGCAGATGAGGAACACGATAAAATAATAGAGCTCATTAAAAAATATACATGGAAGGCCGTAGCTTTAACCGGAAATGGTTTCAAGAATTTTCCTGCCCATTTTTTTCATTTCACTAATGCCGAAGAAACTGCCGAATGGTATCAAAAACAACTTTTTACAAATTGCCTGGTTTTAATTAAAGGCTCCCGGAGTATGCAAATGGAAAAACTGTTGGATTGATTTTTTAAAACGCATAATAGCTTGTACATTTGCAACCCATTAAAGTTGTCATGGAGACGTGTCCGAGTGGTTGAAGGAGCACGCCTGGAAAGTGTGTATACGGGAAACTGTATCAAGGGTTCGAATCCCTTCGTCTCCGCTCTTTTTCTTATTTATTTGGATTTACCGCAATAACAGCACCGTTCCTTTTTTCATTATTTTTTTACCGGTAAAAGTTGTTCCTGAAGCCATCCATATATAGGCACCTGCAGGCTGGTCTAAAAATTTATACCTGCCGTTCCATCCTTCATCGGGGTTGGTAGTGCTAAAAATCAATTGGCCATACCGGTTATAAATAACGAAGTAATCAAAAGATTTCAACCCAATGAGTTTCCCTCTTAAAATATCGTTTCTGCCATCTTCATTTGGTGTAAATGCATTGGGCATATAAATATCCGGGCCTTTGTAAATTTTGATATTTATTGTATCTCTGCTTTCGCAGCCGCTTGGTGTAAATGCCCTTAAATAATATATTTTATCAATTGTATTTATAGCAACAGGATTGGCAATATTAGTATTACTCAAGCCCGACGAAGGGCTCCATTCATAACTCAACCCACCACTAGCCTGCAGCCGTATGGGCTGGCTGGGAGCAGCAATAGTGTCGTTTCCGGCAAAAGCATCAGTTCCATAAATATTAATATTACGTTGTACTGTTGCAGTTTTACATCCTTCTGTACTCATAGCATACAATTTTACAGGATAAGCTCCATTAGCCGTATAAGTATGCAGCATAGGGTTACCGGTTGCTAAGGCACTGCCATCGCCAAAATTCCAATACCATTCTGTAATACCAATATTGGTTCCTGATTCTGCTGCGGTAAAATATGCCGGGCTCCACTTACAGGTATCTTTAAATTGCATACTGATTTGAGGGATGGTTTTTACTACAAAAGTTCCGGTGGCAGGCAATGAAATGCAATTTGCATTACTAGTTACAACCAGTTCAATTGTATTTGTACCCTGAGGAAAAGAAGCGGTAGGATTTTGTGCGGTACTGAAAACCCCACTGTTTTGCATCCAACTCCAGGCTACAACTGTTCCACCTGCAACAATAGAAGTATCGGTAAAGCTTATATTGGTATTGCTGCAAGATGAACTGCCAGTGATAAAACCTGCAACAGGTAAGGCGGCAATATTAATTGTTGAGTACAAAGTATCACTTTGGCATCCTTTATTGTTCCAAACTACAAGCTTTATATTTTTTATTCCGGCTGTATTGTACAATGTTCCCGGGTTTTGAAGGGAAGAAAACTGCCCATTCCCTAAATCCCACCACCAGTTGCTTATTACCAGGCCATCAGTTGTATACGATGAGTCGAAAAGTTGTACTGTTGCAGACTGGCAACCTGCAAATTGCTTTAAAGCGGCCCTTGGTTTATCTACCACAAAAACCATTTTTTGAATGGAGCCGCTGCAACCTGTATTTCCAATAGTGGATGCAAAAAACAATACCTGGTGTGCCCCGGGAATAGTAAAAGTATAAGATGCATTAGTACCGCTTAAAACAGGTATTCCGCCTTCATCAACAGAATAATTCCAGTACAATACCGGATCAGCAGAGGTAATGATGCCTGTAAATTGAGTGGCAGTGCCCAGGCAAACAGAATCGGTAAAAGTAAAATCTACCTGTGGCCGGCTATAAATTTTTATCGGTTTTATTAAAGTATCTGAGCTGCAACCCAAATCGGTTTTAATAACCAGCTTAATTTGTTTTATTCCACTGGTATTATAAATGGTCGTTGGGTTTTGTATGGTAGCGGCCGGGCCTGCATTATCTAAATTCCAATACCAGCTATTTACATTACCAAATGCATTAGCATAAGCGCCGGTAAATTGGATATTATTAAATGTGCAACTATCGTTAAAAGAAAAATCGGGTACCGGCTTGCTGCCAATTACTATATGTTGTGTATTAGTTTCCTCACAACCATCAGCAGCTTTTACTTTTTGGGTAACAGTATAATTTCCCGGGGCAGTGTAAATATGAATGGGGTTTGTATTAATGGAATCTATATTGGAGCCATCACCAAAATCCCAGAAAATTTTTGCAATAGTGGTAAATGAAACTGTATTATCAAAAAATTGAACCGGCTCATTTACACATTTTGTTTGTGTGGGTAAAAAATTCCAGGATGGAGTGAGGGTTGTACAAAAGCTTTGTAAATTATACTCTGCTCCTGTAGAACCCGTAAACCCCCAAAACACCAGTGGGTTGCCTCCAAATGAAGTGTTTACTAAATCGTTTACCACACTTACCCTTAATACATTATCGAAATAAGCGCTTATTGTTTTGGTAACAGCATCCCAGGAAATCCTAAGGGTATGGTTTGCACCATCTTCAATATTTACATTGGTTGCTGATGCCTGAACCGGGCCAGCCAGGTTATTGGCGCTGGAATGGTTAAGGTCGCCGTTGCGTTGAATTGCTATATGATCATAAGAAGGATCATTATCGGAGCTGGAGTTTTGATAGGTATCTAAAGTAATACCAATAGAGGGTACAATACCCTGAAAACCAAGGCCACTGCCCGAAGAGCCTACGCTGGAACTAATGGGCTGCATTACAAATGCCATTCCATCTGCACCGGGGCTATTCATATTACCGAGGTAAACATCAAAAACAAAATCAAATGAGTTACTAAGGTCTATCCTGTTATTATTCCATACAGATCCGCTTTGTGTAGCCGCTGCACTGGTTAAGGTATAACAGCGGCAATTTACCTGTTGTGCATTTCCGTTTACGGTATATTGGGCGGTTAAGTTAAATGCACAACATAAACTCAACAGGAAGCTTATAACAAGGTTTCTCATAACATCTGATGCTTTTGCAGAATTTTAAGAAAGGCGATTTTTAAAAATACGAATAAACCTATGTATTAGATAACATTCAATAAGAATAATCAATTGCTCTTTGAAATTTGTTTTTGCTGAATATATTTTTTAATTGATGTGGTTGCTGCAATATAGCCCGCTTCCATTATGGCATCAACCTGCTTCAGGTTAAAGAGTTGAACATTACTCAACCCTTCGGGCATAATAAAAATATTGGCATCATTAAAATAGGGTTCTTCGAGGTTGTACATTAATACATGAAAAACACGGTTTACCACACTCATAGTGGTTTTCAATTCTTTTTTGGTAACGGTTTTTAAAGGGCTTACATAAGAGCCAATAATAAAATCGCATTTGGGTTTTAGGATACCTATGGGATAATTATTGGTAATTCCCCCGTCGGTATAAAGTTGGTTATTGAATTCTACCGGGGCAAAAATGCCGGGAAAAGCGGCTGATGCCATTATGGCTTTTATGAGTTGGCCCTGGGTAATTATTTCTCCTTTTCCGGTAAGCAGGTTGGTTGTGGCTAAATATAATTTGCTTTTAAGGCATGAAAAATTATCTATTTCGAAGCAATGCTCAAGGTATTTATGAAAAACAAGTGGGTTAATAAAGCCGGGCATTTTTCTTGCATAGTTCTTATAAGAAAAAAGGTTTACCTTTTTAAAAAAATCTACCATGGCGCCTGTAGATAAACCAGCTGCATAAAAAGAGCCTACTATAGCGCCCATACTGGTACCACTCACATGCGACGCATGGATATTAAATTCTTCCATAGCTTTAATAACGCCAATATGGGCAATGCCCCTGGCGCCGCCGCCGGATAGTACAAGGCCACAGTTGTTATATTCTATTTGCATTTTACTTCAATTATTCCCATAGTAAAAGAGGCTGCTCCTAAAATTGAAACAGCCTCCTTTCAAATAAAAATAGTTTAGTACTTACCAGCCTTTTTTTGCTACACCATCTTTAATGGCTTCTAATGCCCGGGCTTCGGCAAGCATCGTTGTCATTTTGTTTCCTTTTCCATCATGGCCCTGGGCCATATAACCGCCACGGGATGTTTTGGTTATTACGGCATCTTGCATGGGTACATTTTTTTCCTTTGTTTTCATGCAATAAGCTGTTAACATTTTAGACATGGTATTTCAGATTTTTAATTACAATTTGGGGTTAACGGCCACAAACTAAAAAAAATATTTTTCCCCCCCAAAATAAATACTCAAAAGCTGTTCACATTGTGTTGATTACGCATCTATTTTGGCATATTTGGCATGGGTTTCTATAAATTCACGCCTTGGGGGCACTTCATCGCCCATTAACATGCTGAAAACCCTATCGGCTTCGGCCGCACTTTCCAGTGTTACCTGTTTTAAAGTTCTGGTAGCCGGGTTCATAGTGGTTTCCCAAAGTTGCTCGGCGTTCATTTCTCCAAGGCCTTTATAGCGCTGTATATTTACACTATCATCTTTGCCCTGGCCCAACTGCTTTACCAGGCTTTTACGCTCTTCATCGTTCCAGGCATATTCCTGCTCTTTTCCTTTTTTTACTAAATATAGTGGCGGCTGTGCAATGTAAACATAGCCTTGTTCCACCAATGCCTTCATATATCGAAAAACAAAAGTGAGGATTAAGGTTGCAATATGGCTGCCATCCACATCCGCATCGGTCATAATAATAAGTTTATGATAGCGGAGCTTTGACAAATCAAGCGCTTTTGCATCTTCCGGCGTTCCTATTTTTACGCCTAATGCCGTAAACATATTTCTAATTTCTTCATTATCGTAAATTTTATGTTCCATGGCTTTTTCTACGTTAAGGATTTTACCCCTTAATGGAAGTATGGCCTGGTAACTCCTGTCTCTTCCCTGCTTTGCGGTTCCGCCTGCGGAATCTCCTTCTACTAAAAACAGTTCACATTTTCCGGGGTCTTTTTCGGAGCAATCTGCCAGCTTTCCTGGTAAACCGCCGCCGGTAAGCACGCTTTTGCGCTGCACCATTTCCCTTGCTCTCTTTGCAGCAGCCCTTGCCTGGGCTGCAAGTATTACTTTTTGTATGATGGTTTTTGCGTCTCTTGGATTTTCTTCAAGGTAGGCTTCCAATACACGGCTAAGGGTAGTATCTACAACACCCATTACATCGCTGTTGCCCAACTTTGTTTTGGTTTGTCCCTCAAACTGAGGCTCTGGCACTTTTACTGATATTACGGCCGTAATACCTTCTCTAAAATCATCTCCTTCAATGTTTACTTTGGCTTTATCAAACATGCCCTGCTTATCTCCGTAATTTTTAAAAACACGGGTAATGCTCCTGCGAAAGCCCGCAACATGCGTTCCGCCTTCAATGGTATTAATATTATTTACATAGCTGAAAATATGCTCCTGGTAACCTGCATTATATTGCATAGCAACTTCTACCGTTACATTGCTTGAAGCATCGAGGCCATTACAATAAATTACGGTAGGTATCAATGATATGCGGTTGGCATTTTTATCAATGATGGTTACAAATTCGCTTATGCCGCCATCGCTAAAAAAAGTTTTGCTGTAAGATTTACCTTCTTCATCTACTTCACGCAAATCACTAATGGTTATTGTAATTTGCTTGTTTAAGTAAGACAATTCCCTCAGCCTTCCTTCTAAAATATCTTTATTGTATTCCGAAACAATAAAAATACTGGTGTCGGGCCAAAAACGAACCAGGGTGCCGGTATTATCACTGTTGCCAATTTCCCTCACTTCGTATTGAGGGATACCGGTGTGGTATTCCTGCTCAAAAACTTTCCCTTCTCTTTGTACCGTTACATGCAGTTTTGAACTCAAAGCATTTACACAACTTACACCTACACCATGTAACCCGCCGGAAACCTTATAAGTATCTTTATCAAACTTTCCACCGGCATGCAGCACTGTCATTACCAGTTCCAATGCCGATTTTTTTTCTTTGCTGTTGATACCAGTTGGTATCCCACGGCCATCATCCTGAACGGAAATGGAATTATCTTCATGAATTGTTACTGAGATATTTTTACAATAACCAGCCAGGGCTTCATCAATAGAATTATCTACCACTTCATATACCAGGTGGTGGAGACCCTTAACGCTGATATCGCCAATATACATAGCCGGCCTTTTTCTTACCGCTTCAAGGCCTTCTAAAACCTGTATACTATCGGCTCCGTAATTGCTTTTTGATGGGGTAGATTTGGGTTTTGTTGATGTAGACATCTCTGCTGTTTCTGTACTCATAATTTGGGATGAAATTGCTCGTAAACTATCGTAGGTTACATTCCTGCAAATATACAGTAAATCAGCCGTTTTACTGCTTCAATAAACGTTAATTATCACCAAGCTAAAACAAAATTGTGACTAACTTTTTTATTGAAATCCATGAGATAATTGCACTTATTACTTTGTTCTGCCTACCGTAATATTGGTTTATGTAAAATAGAAATTTCTTCCTATATTTGCATCGAAATTTTTCAATGAATATTCATTCTGACATATTAACGCTTGCCAACAAGTATCCCCTGATGCTTAATGAGGTTGAAAAGTTGCAAACAATTGAAAGGATAATACCCGGTTCGGTAACTTACTCAATTCACCGGTATAAGAAAAACCCCCAGTGGTCGGTTGAAGATGTGGGGATGCTGAGCTATAATTTCGAGAAAACCAATCCCGAAGCCAATTCTATAGAACTCAAGTTTTGCATTAGTGGAAATATTTACTGCCATAAAAAGCAAACTGAGTGTGATTTTTGCCAGTTGAACGGCAGTAAAAATTGTGTGGAAAAAACGGATAGCATTGATGTATTAAGCTTTAGTTTTTCACCTGTTTATTTACAACAGTTTACTAAAGCCAATAATGATCCACAAAGCTTAAGCGATAATGTTTTGGCTTTTAAGCACAATACCTCATTTAGCAAAACGGTACCTCTTTGCGGTAAAACACGGCTGGTAATAGAAGCGCTATTAAACCATACCTACACCGATACGTTGGCTAATATTTTTATAAATGCCCAAACACAAATTTTGCTTTTATACAGCATGGATTGTATTTTGGGAGATAAAGAAGAAACCGGGTTTAATTGCAAGTTTTTAGCCAATGAAGCAGACCGTGAAAAAATAATAAAGGCCCGTGAAATTTTATTGCAGCATATTGGCGAACCCATTACTATTAAGGCGCTAAGCCGCAAAGTGGCTATAAATGAATGTTACCTCAAAAAAGGTTTTAAAGAAATTTTTGGCACAACCATTTTTGATTTTTACCAGGGCCAAAGAATGGAACACGCTAAATATTTGCTGTACGATAAAGGCCTTAGCGTTACGGAAGTGTCTATGCTGCTGGG
This sequence comes from Chitinophagaceae bacterium, assembly GCA_016699815.1. Lineage (NCBI taxonomy): Bacteria > Pseudomonadati > Bacteroidota > Chitinophagia > Chitinophagales > Chitinophagaceae > Chitinophagaceae bacterium. The sequence goes on from CP065012.1 coordinate 1,218,414, forward strand.
TTATTCATCTATCTCTCATTTTAGCACGGCGTTTAAAAAGCATACCGGTTTAAAGCCCTGCGAATTGTTGCTTTCAAAAAATTAATTTTTTATGATAGGCTCTTTCCTGTTCAACCCGTTTTTATTAAAATGAGAACGGGAGTAAGACTACCCCCGTTTTACCCTAATAAAACCCTAAACCAGCAAAAAATGTGTATTTCAATAAAATAATATTATTCTGTTAAAGTGCCGTCTTCTGCAATCAATACCTGTTTTTCTTTTCCTTCGGCATTAATTTTTACATTAAAGTATGGGTTCAGTTCCCCTACTTCCATTTTTTTCACTTCTTTAATTTCGGCGCCATTAAATTTTAATTCAATAGTTGATTTTACAACTTCCGGGATATTGGTAAGTTCAAAGTTGATTGCCGATTTTACAAAACTACCGTCTTCTTTATATTCCACAGTTTGTTTCAACGCCTCCGGGTTTTTGTATGAAACAATATAATTACCCAATAAATTTTTATTCCACTTTTTATCGGTTACCTCTCCTAAAGAGGCAAATCTTGCGTCAAAGGCTGCATCTACTTTTGAGGGTGGTGATACCACTTTAACAACAGCCGCTTTTTTCTTTATTGGCTTGGATTTTTTTGTTTGTGCAACGGCTGTACTAAGTGTAAGCAGGCTTGCAATAATAAGTACCAGGTTTTTCATTCAACTTTAGTTTTAATTAATAAATCTATTTACTACAATAAAATGCCAATATTATGCCAACTGTTATATTTGTGGAAAATTGGGTAAAAAATAGAAAAATGGCCATAATGATTTGTAACCTACAAGATTAAAATTTGTTAAAGCCCTTCTTAAAGCATTTTAACAATTAGCGGTAAAAGCCGAAAAACAGTACCTTTGCAGCCTTATTTTATTGAATTTAACAGCAACCATACATGCCAGCCAGGTACAAAGAATATCAACAGCTTAATTTGCCAAAAATAGGCTCGGAACAACTTACGAAGTGGAACGAAAATGCGGCTTTTACAAAAAGTATTGAGCTTAGGGAAAACAGGCCTGCCTTTGTTTTTTATGAAGGCCCACCCAGCGCTAATGGAATGCCCGGCATTCACCATATTATTTCCCGAACGTTAAAAGACCTGGTTTGCCGCTACAAAACCATGCAAAATTTCCAGGTAACCCGTAAAGGTGGCTGGGATACGCATGGCCTGCCCGTAGAATTGGGTGTAGAAAAATTATTGGGCATAACCAAAGAAGATATTGGCAAAAAAATTTCAATAGCCGATTACAACAACACCTGCCGAAAAGAGGTTTTAAAATATAAAGACAAGTGGGACGATATTACCCAAAAAATGGGCTATTGGGTTGACCTTAAAAATCCGTATATCACTTTTGAAAATAATTACATTGAAACCCTTTGGTGGTGTTTAAAAGAGCTTTACAAAAAAGGGTATTTATACCAAAGCGTAAGCATTCAACCCTATTCGCCTGCTGCTGGCACCGGGCTTAGCTCACACGAACTTAACCAGCCCGGAACCTATAAAGATGTAAAGGATACCAGCGCAACGGTAATGTTTAAAGTAGCTGATAGTAGAAAATTGAATATTGAAAATGTTAATGGCGATATTTATTTCATGGCATGGACCACAACGCCATGGACGCTTCCTTCAAACCTTGGATTAACTGTAGGGCCAAAGATTGATTATGTGCTGGTACAAACATTTAACCCGTATACTTTTTTGCCCATTAATGTAATATTGGCTAAAGCATTGCTGCCAAAATATTTTAAAGCAGAAGCAGAAAACGGTGATTTCAATGCATTTAAAGAAACCGACAAAATTATTCCCTGGAAAATTTTAAAAGAATTAAAAGGAAAAAATTTAGACGGTACTCTATATGAACAACTCCTCCCATTTGAAGCAAACAGCCTGGAAAAAATACAGGAAATAACCCCGGGTGCACAACCCTTCAGGGTGTTATTGGGAGATTTTGTTACCACCGAAGATGGTACAGGCATTGTACATACAGCGCCTGCATTTGGCGCCGATGATTTTAAGGTTGGCCAAAAAAACAACCTCGGTATTTTAACCCTTGTAGACAAAGAAGGAAAATTTATTGATGGCGTGGGTGAATTTAGCAGCCGCTATGTAAAAGATTATAAAAATGAACCGGGCTATATTGATGTGAATATAGACATTAGCGTAAAACTTAAAAAAGAAAACCGGGCTTTTAAAGTTGAAAAATACGAACATAATTATCCGCATTGCTGGCGAACCGATAAACCCGTAATTTATTATCCGCTGGATGCATGGTTTATTAAAACCACGGCCGCCAAAGAAAGGATGATAGAATTGAACAATACCATCAACTGGAAACCTGCAAGCACCGGCACGGGCCGCTTTGGTAACTGGCTGGAAAATATAGTAGACTGGAACCTGAGCCGTAGCCGTTTCTGGGGCACGCCATTACCTATTTGGAGAACGGAAGAAGGAAACGAAGAAAAATGTATTGGCAGCGTAGAAGAATTAAAAAGCGAAATACAAAAAGCCTCGGCAAAGCTGGGCAACCATATCAACACGCAATATTTACACGATGGTATTTTAGATTTACACAAACCTTATGTGGATGATATTATACTGGTAAGTGATACAGGCACACCCATGAAACGTGTACCCGACCTGGTAGACGTATGGTTCGACAGTGGCGCCATGCCTTATGCACAATGGCATTACCCCTTTGAAAACAAAGAAATTTTTCAGCTAAATTTTCCTGCAGATTTTATAGCCGAAGGGGTTGACCAAACAAGGGGTTGGTTTTATACTTTGCATGTATTAGGCGCATTGCTCTTTGATAGCGTTGCTTACAAAACTGTGGTGAGCAATGGGCTTGTATTGGATAAAAACGGCAACAAAATGAGTAAACGCCTGGGCAATGTGGTTGACCCATTTGCCATTATTGATAAATACGGAGCCGATGCAGCAAGATGGTACCTCATTACCAATGCTTCGCCATGGGACAGTTTAAAGTTTGATGAAGAAGGCATAAAAGAAGTGCAACGCAAATTTTTTGGTACACTTTACAACACCTACCAGTTTTTTGCCTTATATGCCAATGTAGATGGTTTTAACTTCACAGAAAAATATATCCCTGTAAATGAAAGGCCGGAAATTGACCAATGGATTTTATCGTGCCTAAACAGCCTAATAAAAACCGTTTCAGAAAATTTTGATGCTTATGAGCCAACGCAAGCCGGCAGGGCAATTGAAGAATTTACTGACAGCCTGTTGAGCAACTGGTACGTAAGGCTTTGCCGCAGGCGGTTTTGGAAAGGCGAATATGAGCTAGATAAAATTTGCGCCTACCAAACCCTTTACGAATGCCTGGAAACATTAAGCAGACTTATAGCTCCGGTAGCGCCTTTCTTTGCCGATTGGATGTTTAACAACTTAAACGAAGTAACCCATATGCACCATGAGCAATCGGTACACCATACCCTTTTTCCTGTAGTAAATGAAAATGTAATACAGCCCCTGCTGGAAAAAAGGATGCAACTTGCCCAGGATGCTTCCTCATTAATTTTATCGCTCCGCAAAAAAGAAAATATCAAAGTAAGGCAACCCCTTCAAAAGGCATTTATTTCTGCAATGGATGCAGCAATGGCAAAAAATATTGGCCTGGTAGCAAATATCATTAAAACTGAAACCAATATCCGGGCTATTGACATACTTGAAGCCGGAAATAACTTTATACAAAAAAAGGCAAAGGCCAATTTTAAAACCCTGGGTAAAAAACTTGGATCTAAAATGAAATGGGCAGCCGATGAAATTGCCAATTTTAGTAATACGGAAATTGAAAAAGTTCAGTCAGGTACAATGGTACTTAATACAGAAGCAGTAAAAGCCGGCGAAGAAGCTATAATAATTTCAGAAGAGGACCTGGAAATAACTACTAATGCTATTCCAGGGTACAAAATTGCTACAAAAGGCTCATTAACAGTAGCTTTAGATATTAACATATCAGATGTTTTGAAAAAAGAAGGAGAAGCCAGAGAATTTGTAAACCGCATTCAAAACCTAAGAAAAGACAGTAACTTTAGCTTAACCGACAGAATAAAAGTACAGGTATCTCAAAATGAGACAATGCAGCACTCCCTAATGGAATTTAAAGACTATATTTGCGGCGAAATTTTAGCAGATACACTGGACTTTGTACCCACAATTTCCAATGGCACTCAAATAGAAGTGAATGATATTCTTTTAAATGTGAACATTTCAAAAAAATAGAAGCTTATGGCAACAAAAAAACCTGCAGCTAAAAAGGTAGCAAAGAAAGTAGCAAATCCGGTTGCTAAAAAAGTAGCCGCTAAAGCTCCGGCTAAAAAAGCAGCTAAACCAGTTGCTAAAAAAGTAACCGTTAAAGCTCCTGTAAAAAAAGTAGCTAAACCGGTAGCTAAGAAAACCATTGCCCCAAAACAAGTAAAAGCTGCTGTGAAACCCGTAGCTAAAAAAGTAGTTAGCATTGCCCCTGCAAAAAAAACAATTAAGCCCGAGGTTAAAAAACCGGTAGCTAAAGTTGTGGAAAAATCGCCAAAACATACCGTAGTGGCGGCAAAACCACCCAAGCCACACATTTCGCCAAAAGCAGTAGCAAAAAATCCAAAGGATATTAAAGTATTGCCACCTAAACCCGTGGTATTACCTAAAATAAATACTAAATCGTCGAGGAAATACCAGCCCGATTTTACAAAGTCTATTTTAGACCCAGCTAAAGGATTTGATTTAGGTGCACCTATTGTTCGCTATAGCGATACAGACCTTTCTGAATTCAGGGATTTGATACAACGTAAACTGGAAGCCGCCAAAAAAGAATTAAACTATCTACAAGGCCTTATTACCCGTAAAGATGATATGGGCGGAGACGAAACCGACAACCGCTACATGACCATGGAAGACGGAAGCCTAAGCATGGAAAGGGAACAACTAAGCCAAATGGCAAGCCGTCAAATAACTTTTATTGACCACCTGGAAAAAGCATTAATGCGTATTGAAAATAAAACTTACGGAATTTGCAGAATTACAGGCAAGCTTATAGACAAAGCAAGGCTTAGAGCAGTGCCTCATGCAACGCTAAGTATTGAAGCCAAAATGGGACAAGTAAAATAACCAACCTGATTTTTATAAATTGATGGGGAATTGCCAAATGCGGTTCCCTATTTTTATTTTACCTCCTGCATATCCACCAGCTTTTTATACACTCCGTTGCCAGCAATTAATGCTTCATGGGTGCCCCGTTCGGCAATAACGCCCTTTTGCAATACAATTATTTCATCGGCATGGCGTATTGTACTTAACCTATGGGCAATAACAATAGAAGTACGGTGGCTCATTAAATTATTTATTGCATCCTGCACCAACCTTTCGCTTTCAGTATCCAAAGATGAAGTGGCTTCATCTAAAATTAAAATGGGTGGGTTTTTTAGTACCGCCCTTGCAATCGTTAAGCGTTGCCTTTCGCCGCCACTTAACTTCATACCACGGTCACCAATATTTTCCTGGTAACCTTTTTCTTTTCTCAAAATAAATTCGTGGGCATTAGCAATAGCTGCCGCTTTCTCAATTTGTTCCGGCGTAGCGCCTTTCATTCCCAAAGCAATATTTTCGGCAATGCTGCTATTAAAAAGAATGGGCTCCTGTGTAACAATGCTTATAAAATTTCGTAACGATTGCAACGAATAATCTTTTATATTAACGCCATCAATAAGTATTTTACCACTGCTTACATCATGAAACCGGGGAATAAGATCGGCAAGGGTAGATTTACCGGCGCCGCTACTGCCCACCAATGCAATGGTTTGCCCTTTTTTAATAGTAAGGTTTATATTTTGCAGGATGTTTACATCTTCGTATTTAAACCCAACATTTTTAAACTCAATCTGATGTTTAAAATCTTCCATAACCAGTCCATTAAGGTTATCATCAACAACAATTGGTGCGTTCATTATTTCTTCAATTCGGTCTGCGGCAGCTGCTCCTTTACGCATATTGGTAAATAAAGTAGAGAGCGATTTTGCGGGGTTTATAATCATATAAAAAAGCCCGAGGTAACCTAAAAAAGCTGCGCCATCCAAATCTATTTGTTCGCCAAGCACCAGGTAACCGCCATACCCCAAAATGGCGCAAAACAAAGCAATACCAAGTACTTCACTTAAAGGAGAAGCCAGGTCTCTTCTCTGTGAAATAAAGTTCCTGCTGGCCAGCAACTCATTATTTTGCTGGTTAAACTTTTGCCGCAATAATTTTTCTGCATTAAAAGCCTTAATTACCCTTAAGCCACCAATGGTTTCATCAATGGTGCTCATTACTTCCCCATATTTTATGGCAAGCACACCTGACTGGTGCTTGAGGGTTTTTGAAATTCGGCCAATTACAAAACCCATAACGGGAATCAACAATAATAAAAACAAAGTAAGTTGTGCGCTTATAAAAAACAATGTAGCCAGGGTAAAAATAATAGTAAGCGGCTCCCTTATCCACCCTTCTACCGTGCCTACAATAGAAACTTCCACTTCTGATAAATCGGTAGAAAACCTGCTGATAATATCCCCTTTTCTTTTTTCCGTAAAAAACCCAATAGGCAAGGCAAGCACACGGTTATAAATATCTTCCCTCATATCATTTACTACCCTGTTCTTTAACGGGTTTAAAATATAAAACGAAAGGTATAAAAAAAGATTTTTTAAAATAATAAACAACATCATTAACACACAAATAATACCCAGTGTAGAAAGCTTTCCTTTACTGGCAATGGATTGCATGAGCCAATTATTTATAAACTGTATGGCTGCGTTTGAACTGCCTTTAGAAAGTGGGCTGCAGGCAACACATTGCGGATCGGGATTGGTAAAAATCAATTGTAAAAAAGGCATTAACATACCTATGGAAACAATTGAAAAAATTATACTCAACAGTATAAAAAGAAAATACAATACTATTTTACCCTTGTAAGGTTTTAAATACCCAAAAATCCTGGAATATTTCTTCATCTTTACAAAATCTGTATATAAACGGCAAAGTAACTAATTTTACAAAGATTAACACAAATGAATATGATAGAGGGAAAAAGACAAAAGCAGGTTGCTGCCGTATTGGAAAAAGAGCTAAACGATATTTTTCAACGCCTTAGCCTTTCTATGTTAAACGGTGGAATGGTTTCTATTGCATCGGTAAAAATTACCCCCGACCTTTTTGATGCACGTGTGTACCTGAGTTTTTATAAAATTGAAAACCCCGAAAATGCACTACAAACTATAAAAGACAGGGCGTGGGAAATTAAAAAAGAACTTTCTGCAAGGGTGCGCCACCAGCTAAGAAGTATGCCGCAGTTGAATTTCTTTTGGGATGATACTCTGGAATATGTGGAAAAAATGGAGAAGCTGTTTAAAGAAATCAAGAAACAAGATGGCAAGGAGTAAAATATATTAACGCCTGCACATGTATTTTAAATTTGCCTGGAGATATTTTAGGGCTAAAAAATCTGCCAATGCCATAAATATTATTGCATGGGTAACCACTGGCGTAATAGCTTTTGCCACATGTTGCCAGGTGCTGGTGTTAAGTGTTTTCAATGGGTTTGAAGGATTGGTAAAATCGCTTTACTCCACTTTTTACAGTGATGTAAAAATAGTGCCCCAAAAAGGGAAAACATTTTTATTGCCTGCCAATAAAATAAAGGCAATAAAAGACCTTGCTTTTGTTTACAATTTTTCTCTTATTGCCGAAGACAAGGCACTACTGCAAAATGAAGAAGCCAAAACACCCGTTATTATTAAAGGCGTTGACAGCAACTATAAAAAAATAAGTGGTGTACCGCAAAAATTAAGTTCTGGAATTTTTTCTATTGGCACAGCAGATAACCCAGGCCTCATAGTGGGCTATGGGGTACAAAATGCCGCCAATATTGTGGTGGACTCTGTTTTTGCTGCTTCAACCGTTACGGTTATCCTCCCCAAAAAATATATTAAAGGCAACGACCCTTTGGCATCTATAAGCGAAGGCAATGCAAAGGCAAAAGGCGTTTTTGCCATACAACAGGAATTTGATAATAACTATGCCCTTACCAATATTGATTTTGTAAAGCAGCAAATGAATTTTAAGGCCGATGAATTTTCGGCCATTGAAATAAAATTAAAAACGGGAACAAAGGAAAATGAAGCAAAAGGAAAATTGCAAAATATTTTGGGCAATAGTTTCTTAGTGCAAACCCGTTACGAGCAAAACACCGGGTTGTACAACAGCATGCGCCTGGAAAAATGGGCCATATTTGCCGTACTTACTTTAATATTGGTTATTGCCGCCTTTAATATGATTAGCGCTATTACCATGCTGGTTTTGGAAAAGAAAAAAGACATCAGCATATTGCGAAGCCTGGGCAGTACCAGGGCTTTTATACAAAAAATTTTTTTAAGCGAAGGCATTTTATTGGGAATTATTGGCGCAGGCATTGGCATATTTTTGGCAACGGTTATTTGCCTGCTGCAAATAAAATTTCATATTATTAAACTGCAGGGCGGTTCTTTTTTAATAGATTACTTCCCGGTAAAACTCCTGGCTGCTGATTTTCTGCTAGTGGCAGCTACAGCCTTATTCATTGCGCTAATAGCAGCATGGTATCCTTCGGTAAAAGCATCAAAGCAACCGATAGCCCTTAAATAAAAAAAACCGGCTTTGCCGGGAAAATATTTTTTGTTAACTGTGAGGCTGTATTAATTCTCGAACCTGATTTCCTGCAACCATTGTTTGTCGCCTTTATTCTTCATAAAAAAAGTTGTCCTGAACTTTGCATTTTTCGTTTCCAGTGTGCCAATGCAATATTCCGAGCCCCCTTTTTCACCCTGGTGCAACACCTTAAATGAGACCACCGGGTTGCTGTAAAAAAAGTCTTTTAAAATCATTTCTGCCTGGCTTTTACTGTAAGTACTGGATTTCCCAGGCAAAACCATTTCTACACTATTATCAAAATATTTTGCTACCGATGCTGCATCACCATTATTTATAGAACGTACCACATCCAGCAAACTTGTGGAAACTGTAAATGCAGTAAGCATCAAAAAAAGGACAGAAATAAATAATGAGCGTTTCATATGTTTTAATTTCCGTTGTTTAAAAAAGGCTAAAAGCGTGCCAAATAGCCCATAACTAAAAGTTATATTATTGATAACGGAAATATGCTTATGATATTGGATGCAAATCAATAGTTTTGTAAACTATTTTAAGTGTTATATAAACTGTTTTAAATGAACGACAAGAAAATAATTTTAATTATTATGGATGGCTGGGGACTTGGAAAAATTAAAAAAAGCGATGCTATTCAACATGCAAAAGTGCCATTTGTTGATTCTTTATATAATCAATATCCCAATAATACACTTGTTGCCTGTGGCCAGGCAGTAGGGCTGCCCGATGGCCAAATGGGCAATAGCGAAGTAGGGCATTTAAACCTTGGCGCCGGCCGCATTGTTTACCAGGAGTTGGAAAGGGTAAACCAGGCAATAAAAACCGGTGAACTCCAAAATAATCCTCAAATTTTAGCAGCAATAAACTATGCACAACAAAACAATAGAAAACTCCACCTGCTGGGCCTTTTAAGCGATGGCGGTGTGCATTCCCATATCCATCACTTAAAAGCCATAGTATCGGTATGTGCACAAAAAAAATTACAAAATGTGTTTGTGCATGCATTTACTGATGGCAGGGATACCGATCCAAAAAGCGGGATGGGATTTATAGGCGATTTACAAAATCATTTAAATAAAACAACAGGAAAAATTGCTTCGGTAACCGGAAGATATTTTGCCATGGACAGGGATAAAAGATGGGAGCGCATAAAAATTGCTTATGAAGCTTTGGTAAACGGTACCGGTGCTGCAAGCAATAATATTTTAGAAAGCATACTGGCTTCTTACCAAAGCAATGTTACCGATGAGTTTATAATGCCCATTATAAATACCGCCTGCAATGGTAAAATTGAAGCCCATGATGCCGTAATATGTTTTAATTTTCGTACCGACCGTTGCCGGGAAATTACACAAGTGCTCACACAAAAAGATATGCCGGAGTACCAAATGAAAACTTTGCCGCTCCAGTATACTACCATGACGGTTTACGACCATACTTTTAAAAATGTTAATACCGTTTTTCAAAACGATGATTTAAAGCAAACGCTGGGAGAAGTATTATCCGCAGCCGGTAAAACACAATTAAGAATTGCCGAAACAGAAAAATATCCGCATGTAAGTTTTTTCTTTAGTGGCGGAAGGGAAGTACCTTTTGAAGGAGAAAAAAGAATAATGATACCATCGCCCAAAGTGGCAACATACGATTTACAACCACAAATGAGTGCGCCGGAAGTAACAGAAGCCGTGTTAAAAGAAATCAACAATAATCCACCCGATTTTATTTGCCTCAACTTTGCCAATGCAGATATGGTGGGGCATACCGGTGTATGGCCTGCCATTATTAAAGCGGTGGAAACAGTGGACCATTGTGTAGCACAGGTTGTAAAAGCTGCTTTAGAAAAAGATTATTGTATTTTTCTTACGGCCGACCATGGCAATGCCGATTTTGCCATTAATGAAGATGGCTCACCCAATACCGCACATACATTAAACTTAGTGCCTCTTTTTGTAATAGATAAAAACTGGAAAGGAAACGTTCAGCCAGGTAAATTAGGCGATATTGCCCCAAGCATTTTAACCATGATGGATATTCCTGTACCTGCAGCAATGACAGGAAATGTTTTAGTAAAATAATAAATTAGCTTTCCTGCTAGAGTTATAAATTTAATAATAAATAATATTATTATCTATATTTTTCTTTTTATCAATCTTTAATATTCGTTTCTGTATCGTTTAATTGAAATAGTACCATGCAGCATATCGTATGGTATTTATGTCTAACTTTAGGGTGTAGCAATCCAAAAAAATTTATGACCATAGAGCAAATGCTTTCAGGATGCATTGCCAACAATGCTGCGGCACAGGAAGCGCTTTATCACCGCTTCAGTCCTAAAATGCTGGGAGTATGTTACCGCTTTGCCAAAAACCGGGAAGATGCAGAAGACATGCTCCAGGAAGGTTTTATAAAAGTATTTATGCAAATACAGCAGTTTAGGGGCGAGGGTTCGCTGGAGGGATGGATACGCCGCATTGTGGTACACACCTGCATCAATATCCTTAAAAAGAACAAAAAATTTAACGAAAGCGTGGATATAATCCATGCAAACGGATTAATGGGTAAAGATGATTTTATTCCTTCTATTATCCAGGCAAAACAAGTTGTGGAATGTATCAGGGCTTTACCACTGGGGTATAAAACAGTGTTGAATTTATATGCACTAGAAGGGTTTTCTCATAAAGAAATAGGTGAAATATTAGATATAGAAGAAAGTACCAGCCGCAGCCAGTACACCCGTGCCAGGATAATGCTGGAAGATATGCTGGTGAAGAAAAATATCATTCATAAAAATACCATAAAATTAAAAGCACTTAGAGCCGTGCAATAGTGCTTTTGCATTACCGGTTATAACGCTTAATGTGAAGATGGAAAAGAAATTTTATAACGAAGATTTTGAACAGTTCCTAAGAGAGAGTGTAGAAAGCTTTCAGATGTTTCCCTCAAGGAAGGTTTGGTATGGAATTTATAACGACCTCCATCCGTCCAAAAAATGGCCTTCGCTGGCAATTACTTTATTACTGGTTTCTGCCGTTTTATTCTTAGGCATTTCCAACAATAATTCTATAAACAGGGATACACAAAAAAAATCGGCAACACTATTGCGTCCTCAACACAAAAACACTAAAGACCATAATAGCAGCCCGTTAATTGCAGCAATAAATAATCAAAAAAACATTTTCTACATTTCCCAAAACCCTATTACTGAAAATAGGGTTACCATTAAAGATCAATTGCCACAACAACAGCAAGGCAACGTATTTGCAACATCCGGAAATGCAACTGCAACCCTACTTGTTGAAATTCCACAGCAATTAGAAACAGGAGCCATACTTGCCCCTATGGCAGAAAGAAATACCCAGACTATAGTATTATTAAAAGAAACAGGCGCTACAACAAATACACGGGCACAATCTGCCGAAACTGCTGAAGAAGATAACGAAATCATCGGCAATAATTTTGTCTCAGCAAATATTGAAACCCAGCAAACAAGCTTGGCCAATTTACCCTTGCAGCAAAATGTAAAAAAACCTTTGGCAGAAAAAACATACGCTTTGCAAAAAGAAGAAGACCGTAAATGGGTGGAAAACTATGCTTTTTATAATAAGCCTGCACAAAAAAGATGGAAATCCAGGTCGTTACTTTCTTTTTATATAACTCCATCTGTTGGGTTCAGGACTTTTGAAGCAAAAAACAATTTACAGCCAAGCAATTCTTCAATTACGGTTAACAACAATAGCTTTAACCGGGATATTAAAGATTACATCAGCCAGGCTTCTGCCGTAAACCTTGAAGTAGGCTCCATGCTTCTTTACAGCCTTTCAAAAAATATTAGAATAAAAGCTGGCTTGCAGTTTAATTTCAGCAACTATTTATCTTTTGCAGAGCAGCTATCCCACACTACACAAACTACGTTATTGTTAAAAACCGACAATGGACAAATTGATGAAGTGCCGGTTACTACTATGTATAAAAACAATTACAGCAACCCTTATGCACTAAGCAGAATCAATAATAAATCCCTCCAGTTATCTGTACCCATTGGCGCCGAATATAAAGTAGCCGGTAACAAAAAACTTAAATGGTACACTGGCGCAACCATACAACCTACTTTAATTACAGGTGGCAATGCTTATGCCATTTCTGCCGATAAAAGGTATTATGCTGAGTACTCATCTTTATTGCGTAAATTAAATGTAAATACGGCTGTTGAAACCTATTTAAGTTATACAACTGCTAATGGTGCATCGGTAATTGTGGGCCCGCAGGTAAGGTACCAGTTGTTTTCCAGCTACATCAACCGTTACCTCTACTCCGAAAAAAGGTACAATGTGGGTATTAAAATCGGCTTTACTACAAATTTTTAATTCTTTTAAGCAGCTATCGGCAAAGCTTTGTGCTTAATTTTGCAAAAAAGTTTTATGAAATATTGGAATTTACCAGTTGCATCAACCTGCATCTTATTGGTATCCTGTTTGCAACAACAAGCGCCAAAAATAATTTCTGTAACAGCAGATTCAACTACTGCCACTATAAAACCAGCAAAAAAAGACAGTAACTACTTTCCCGTAACGGCCTACCTTAAAGGGCAAATTGCCTCCATCAAATCGGGGAATATAAATCCGTTGCAAGTAGTAAAGCAAGGCGCCAAAACAGATTCATCATGGCTTAAAACAGCCCAGTTGGAAGAAAGCTTAAGCGAATTTTTAACGCCAGAAATTGATACCGTAAATATGAAGGCGCTTTTTTCTCAAAATTCTTTCCTTGATCAAACCATTAATGCCTTCACCTTTACCTACGACCCAATAGTTGCTTTGCCAGATAGTATAGCATTTAAGCATTGGGATGTATATATTGACCCTGAAAAATCAACGGTAAGCAAAGTATATTTAATAAAAAATAAAGATGGAGGAAAACGCCTATTGCAATTAACCTGGCGCAATAACAGCTCTGCAAAAATTGTAAGTATTCTCAACAAGCCCGATGGCAGCAGCGCAATAGAAAAAGAAACTACCATTACCTGGAACTTTAATTAGGATGAAACCTGTAGAATATTCTAAAATATCAGGGAGCATACCAACGGCGCCGGGCATCTATAAATATTTTGATGTCAATGGTAAATTAATGTATGTAGGCAAGGCCAAAAATTTAAGAAAAAGAGTGAGTAGCTATTTTGTTAAAAACAAAACAAGTTATAAAACCATAGAGCTGGTTCGCCGCATACACAAAATTGAATTTACTATTGTAAACAATGAACAGGATGCTTTTTTGCTGGAAAACTCCCTCATAAAAGAATACCAGCCCATTTTTAACATCAACCTCAAAGACGATAAAACTTACCCTTTTATAGTGGTTAAAAAAGAACCCTTCCCCAGGGTTTTTTTTACCCGTAAAAAAATTGCCGATGGCTCCACTTATTTTGGGCCCTATACTTCGGTAAGTAAAGTAAGGGAGTTGCTGGAATTAATTAAACAAAATATACCGCTACGTAACTGCAAGCTCAATTTAAACGAAAAAAATATTAAGGCCGGCAAGTTTAAAGTATGCCTGGAGTACCACCTGGGCAATTGCAAAGGCCCTTGCGAAGGCCTGCAAAGCGCCGAAGATTATGCCGAAGGTATTGCCCAACTGAGCCATTTACTAAAAGGAAACCTTCAACCGGTTTTTCATTATTTAAAAGAACAGGTAAAGCAACACAGCAATAATTTAGCTTATGAAAAAGCCGCTTATTATCAAAGTAAAATTAACGACCTTAAGAATTATCAATCTTCCTCTACCGTTGTAAATACCCGTACCGGAACCGTGGATGTATTTAGCATTATGGAAGAAGAAAACACGGTTTTTATAAATTACCTTGCCGTAAACAATGGTACAATTATTCAAACCAAAACCATTACCCTGCAAAAAAAGCTGGAAGAAACGCCGCAGGAAATTTTACCTTTAGCAATTGCCAGCCTAAGAAAAACTTTTGAAAGCGAAGCCAAAGAACTTATACTACCTTTTAATTTAGCGTATCCGGAAGAAGGAATAAAGATTACCACACCAAAAGCAGGCAATAAAAAAAAGTTGCTTGATTTATCTTTAAAAAACACACAGTTTTATATACAGGATTATAAAGCAAAAAAAGCATTGCAACTCATAGCGCCTACTCCAAATGATTCCCTGGGGTATTTAAAAGAACTGCAGCAAAACCTTTCCTTACCTGCATTACCGCTGCATATTGAATGTTTTGATAACTCCAATTTTCAGGGTAGTTACCCGGTTGCCGCAATGGTGTGTTTTAAAAATGGCTTACCAAGTAAAAACGATTACCGGCATTACAATATAAAATCGGTAAAAGGCATTAACGATTTTGCCTCAATGGCAGAAGTGGTTCACAGGCGTTATAAAAGATTATTGGCAGAGCAACAGGAACTTCCTCAACTGGTGATTATAGACGGTGGCAAAGGCCAGTTAAGCGCAGCATGGCAAAGCATAATGGAATTGGGTTTAACCGGTAAAATGACTTTAGTGGGCCTGGCAAAAAAACAAGAGGAAATTTTTTTTATTGCTGATAATGAACCCGTGCATTTACCCTGGGATAGCGAAAGCCTTAAACTGGTAAGGAGAATAAGAGATGAGGTACACAGGTTTGGTATAAGCTTTCATCGCAACAAAAGAAGTAAGGGCGCTTTTAATAATGAGCTGGATGGTATTAAAGGCATAGGCAAGCAAACCATTGATGCGTTATTGAAACACTTTAAATCTGTAAAAAAAATAAAAGCAGCTTCGCTGGAAGAGTTGAAGAAAATAACCGGCGCTGCAAAAGCTGCATTAATTAAAGAAAATAGTTAAAAAAAAAAGGGCCAGGATAGAAATCCAGCCCGTTTTTAAAATCCAATATCCTATGAAAAACCGATGTAAAAGTATAGGGGAATGGCATACCAAACAATACCCAATTTTAGGTATTTTATGAATATTTTACCTGCAAAAAATAAAAAATCCCCGAAAACGGGGAGTTTTAGTAATTATATATTTATTAATATTAATAACTCCAGAGATCCTGCTCGTAGTTAAATACCTTTTCTTTAATGTTTTCGCCTTCGAGCAATTGAAGAATTGGGTTGGTTTCAAAACCTTTATAATTGGCAATATTCAGGTTGTAGGGATTATCCAACGTAGTTTTAATAATACGGCCATAAAACATACGGCTTTCAAAAAGCTCTTCCCAGCTCATTCTTGCACCATAGTTTTTACCGTTATATACTTCGTACTTGGCAAATATTGATCTCATATCGGGGTAGTAAACCCAAAAAAGTTCCGACTCACCAATATCCAATCCTTGCGGGGTAATTACCCTTTTAACCGGTGCAATTCCTAAAATCCTCCAAAAAAGGCGTGAGCTTTCTTTATCGAAAATCACTTCTTCTTTTATGCGGAACTTATAGATAGAATCGAGGTTAATTTCATTACGCATTTTCTTGGTGCCAATTAGTTCACCGTTTTCGTTATACTGAGGAACCTCTACTTCTGGACCGGCAACTACTTTTGCCACTTCAGAAACGGTCATTGGTGTGGTAAACCTGTCATCCATACTATTGAAAACAGTTACGGCGCTATCTTGTATAGCCTGTAGCAATATGGAAATAAAACGCTGGTTGCCGTTATCTTCATCCATAGAATAGCGGAAAGGCAGGTTTATTTTTTCCCTCGAATCAATTTCTCTCCATATCTTATGGCGATAAACGGCATCGTCGGCACGCAGGTGTTCATAAGGCAAAGGCGTACGATCCCTAAGTTCTGAGGTTTCTACAGCCTCATCAGGGCGAAGGGATTTTGCCACTTTTTTAATAGGAAGTGTATCTATTTCTACAGGCGCCTGCACCACAGCCACGGTATCAATTGTTGCCGTTGTGGGCTGAATTTTTGCCTTTGTTTTTGTTTTTGTTGTACGCTTGGTAGAGCTACGTTTTTTAGGCCCTTTCTTTTTCTTTTGCTGGGCAAATGCCGTATCGGCAATACCGCCAAAAATTACAGCAAACAACAAAATTTTCCATAATTGCTTTTTCATAGTATTTTATTAAAATATTAATAAAGGGTTATTGATCTTTCATCAATAGACCGTACACCATCCGGACCCTGAACTTTAATGTTTACAAATGTTATTGAAGAACCCGGGCCGCACCTTGCCATTTGTGCTTTAATTGAGATAAGGTTGTTATTCGTAATAGACCCCTGTTGAACACTCGGAAAATTAGCGCCGGAAAAATATACATTGGCACTAACGATATTAAACTTCAGGTCAAAATCAAAATTTTCCAGTTCTGCACGGCAAAAATCCTGGTTTTTAAATTCAATAGCAGGAACACGGGCCTTACCGGTACCAATTTTAAAAATAGGATCAGGAATTCTTTTTACCCTAAATTCAAAAGTGGAAGGTTTGCCATCGGCAGTAACGGTTATGCTTGCTTTACCAAGCTGGGATACCTTTACCGTTCTGTTTGATCCACTGCCGCTTATTGCACCGCCGCTCATGGTTACGTTTGTTTTATCCCAGCCTGTAGGCGAACCAATGGTAACCGGGTTGTCTACGCCAATATAAAACACGTTCATTTTGTCCAGCATTACGGCTGCTCCGCCGGGGGTGCCAATGGTATATTCTACTTCTTTGGTTTCTACTTTTTCGTTACCATCCTGGTCTTTATAGCGTATGGTTACCGGTACTTTTCTAATTCCCTGGCCGGAGGCCTGGAATTTATAGATACCCTGTCCATCTACAGTAGGTACAGATGCGCCACCAATTGTTATTTGAGGAGCAGCACCAGAGCTGTAAGCGCCAATTCCTGCGGTAATGGTTACTTCCTGGCCGGGCATTACATAATTAGAACTTTGGCCAAGCAACACACCCGTTTTATCGAACCTTACTTTTACTTCACCTACTTTATTATGGCAGTAGGATACAATTTCATGCTCAGAGTTTTTTACATTGTTTTGAAATTTGCTGAGCAAGGTAAGCGCTGCCACTGTTGGCGTCATGTGAAAAAAGGCTTCGGTAAACCCCTTGGCTTTACCATCCTGCCCAACCTGCGGCGAGGTATCCACCGGGAAGTTTTTTTCAAATTCAGTTTTAATCGAAGGGTCAATGTTGAGCATTGCCGCTTTATATTCTTTTAATTTCTTTTCCAGTTCCGGGCCCTTATTGCTTCCGCCGGGGCCACTACCAAATAAACGGGTTGCTGCTTCAAGGTCGTCTTCCTTATATTGTTCAGCACCATCTACCAGTTTTAAGTCTGCTTCTTTCTTTAAATCTGCTTTCAATTGATTAATATACGTATCCATTTCTGCAGATAGCTTTTTTGCCAATTCAGCTTTTTCGTTCCAGAGTTTTGCTTTTTCGGCAGTTGTAGGGTCGTTTACTTTGCTTAGGAGAGATTTATACAACACATCATTTGACTGAGTGATGCTAGCGTTAGATACACCCAGGCTTTTATCCACCACTTTAAAAGCGTTGAGAATTTCGGATGATACGTTTAATGCAAGTAGCGCTGTAAGCACCAAATACATCAGGTTGATCATCTTTTGCCTGGGCTCTTTAGGTAAAGCCATGTTTTATAAGAATTATATTTTATGAATATTGTTTGGACATTTAAAATGATTAGCGGCCTTGCATTGCATTCAGCATATTTCCATAAACTGAATTGAGCTTGGTTAGGTTGCCGGCTAAAGCGCTGATTTGGTCTTTTGCTTTGTTGGCATCATCTACGCTGCTCATCATGGCCTGGCTTGCTTCTGCCATTCTACCATAGAAGCTGTTTAATGCTTTAAGGTGGTTATTGCTTTCTTTTAATTCCAGTTCATAAATAGTATTTAATGAACCCAGGTTTTTGGTTAATACCTGCACTTGTTCATGAAAACCCCTTGCACTTTCTGAGGCATTATTGAACGAAGCCATGGTATTGGCGCTATTGTTAAATGCTGTAGCCATTGTTCCTATTGCCGCAGTAGCTTCTTTTGTTTTGGAGCTAAAGTCGCCTGTAGATTTTACTACATCGCTCACATCGGAAATACCGTTAACGGTAGTGCCCAGTTTTTGAAAGCCTTCGCTCAATTTTTTTAGGTTCGTTGGGGTAATTTCTGCATCCTGCAGCATTTTATCTAAATTATTTAAAGCCGGGTTACCTACGGATACGGCTTTATGCACATTTCCTTCGTATTCTTCCTTCACTGGCGAGTATATCATATACAAAATACCATATAACAAGAAAACGCCACACTCGGTATAAAGGCCAATTTTTAGCCAAAGGTCTGCAATGGGAGTATGCAGAATTTTTTGAAGCGCACCAAAAATTACTGCTGCAGCGGCAACCGATACTGCAACGTCCATCCATTTGCTAATGTTTGAAGGAATTTTAACTGACATTTGTTTTGATTTAAATTTTTACGGGAATTGTTTAGAAATTAAAATATAAACTCTTTAGTTTGGGGTAATAATAACCCATTTCATTTTACTAAAATGGGTTATCAATAAAATTATGTTTCTTTAAAATTGTACTCTATAGAAGAAAGATTTTTCTTACTTGCGTTTTGATTGGGAAGGAGGAAGGTCAATTACACACCTGAATCCGATATACGATTTTGCAGTGTCCTGGTATTCATAAGCACGGGTACCAGTTTGCAGGAAGTAACCCACATCTTTCCAGCTACCGCCACGAATTACTTTACGTTTCATACGTGGAGGGTCAGAATCTTTTGCGGTATATCGTACATCCGGGTTCATATCGTGCTGGAAGTTATAACTTCCTTCGTAATAAAGTGAAGAAGTCCATTCTGCAACGTTACCAGCCATATTATACAATCCGAAATCATTGGGCCAGTATGCATCTGCCCTTACGGTGTATAATCCGCCATCTTCGGGATAATTACCACGGCCGGGTTTAAAGTTGGCCAGTAAACATCCTTTTTTATTCCTCAGGTATGGTCCGCCCCAGGGGTAAGGAGCTTGTGAACGTCCGCCACGTGCTGCATATTCCCATTGTGCTTCTGTAGGAAGACGAAAATCTGATTCTGCAGTTCTCTTTTTACTTTCCAAAAAGGAGTTGAGGAAATTTGTCCTCCATTCGCAGAAGGCCGTAGCTTGTTTCCAGTTTACACCAACTACAGGGTAATTGCCATAAGCCGGGTGGTTAAAATATTTTTTTGCCATTGGCTCGTTGTAAGAGTAGGCAAAGTCCCTTATCCAGCAAAGTGAATCGGGATAAACAGGTATTTGTTGTTTTACGATGAATGCAGAACGGGGCACGGTTGCGTCCCTGTTTTGGGCTGCTGCTTTAAAATTAAACACTTCCGATTGGTAAACAATTTTATTGGCATCTAATTCTTTTTTGCCAAAAATCCTGTTTTCGGGTGTTACAATTATGGCTTCAATTTTTTCAATTGTAGCTTTATCGCCCCACTTGATGGTTTTTGCTTTTGTCCAGTCTATATATTCGTTACCATCGGAACCTTGTTTAACAAAGCCCATAAGTTTAGCACCAATGGAATCCCTTACCCAGTTGGTAAACTGGCGGTATTCATTATTGGTAATTTCAGTGGCATCCATCCAAAAGCCGCTGATAGAAACCTGCTTGTTTCTTGCTGTGTAGGCGTAGTTTACATCTTCATCACTTGGGCCCATATGGAAAGTTCCTGGGGGAATATAAACCATGCCGGGAGGTTTCGTTAAACTCCATCTACTTCCTGGGGCAACACCATGCAACTGGCCATCATTGGGCAGTGATCCCGATTTCTTTTTTCCGCTGAGCATTTTACAACTGCTAACAGATGCTGCTACAGTCACTACTGCCAATGCGTAGATTAAGCGATTGTTCATTGTTTTTTAAACTTTGAGGGTAAAAGCAAATGTAATGGATTATTTCGATTCCAAATCCCAGCCAAAACCTATTTTGGGGATTTTTTTT
This sequence comes from Chitinophagaceae bacterium, assembly GCA_016699815.1. Taxonomy (NCBI): domain Bacteria; kingdom Pseudomonadati; phylum Bacteroidota; class Chitinophagia; order Chitinophagales; family Chitinophagaceae; species Chitinophagaceae bacterium. The sequence goes on from CP065012.1 coordinate 1,239,069, forward strand.
ACTGAACACATTACACCTATCCTTTTTGAAACGCCGAAATTATTTAAATATTGTGAAATTCCAATCATCCTTTATTAAATTTTAGCAATTTCAAAGCGTCGGCAACAGATTTAACCGGCCTTTCACAACTATAGTTTCGGCAAACATATATATATGTATCGTTTTTGTTTACGGGTTTATTACTCAGTAAAGGTAAATCCCCGGCTTTACCTCCCTGGAGTACTTTATTAGGAACAAAATAGTATAGAATTTTTTTTAATATATTTAAATAACTTTCTCCGACAATGGCTACCTCATTTAATCCAATAGCAAGCCGTTGTAATTGTACTGCCCAGTATGCAAACGAAGCAGGATAATCTTTTATAACTTTATGCAGGGAGCTAATCATATTTACTGCTCTTTCTTTGTAGGCTGGAATATTAAAAACTATGGACAGGTAGATTAGGTTTTCTGCCATTACCGCATTGGAAGAAGGCATTACGCTATCATAAACTTCTGTTTTTCTCACCAGTATGTCCTGTTGCAATTTTCCCGTAAAGTAGAAAAAAAGATTTTGTTCATCTGAATAGTTCTCTATTACATATTTAAGGTAAAAATGTGCCTGGTGCAGATATTGCTCATCACCTGTTATTTCCTGCAGGCTGATGCAGGCTTTAATAAAATATGCATAATCATCCAAAAAAGCCAAAAATTTTGAAATGCCATTTTTGCTGGTATGCAATAAGCCCCCGTTTTTGCCTTTAAAAGCAGTTTCTAAAAATTGAAACAATTCAATTGCCTTCACTTTAATTTCATCTTGCTGTGTTGCGGCAAATGCTTTGCAATAAGCCGTAACCAGTAAAGCATTATAGCTTAAAATAATTTTATCATCGGTGCCCGGTTTTATTCTTTTGTTTCTATTACTTAAAAGAATAGTATTGCATTTTTCGATTTTTTCAAAAAGGGTTTGGGTAGACAGACCTACTGATCCGGCAAATGCACTCATGGGTTGGGAAACGTGTAAAATATTTTTCCCTTCCCAGTTCCCTTTATTTGAAATGTTGAAATAGCTACAATAAAGTGGGGCATCCTCTTTTAGCAATCGTTCAATTTCCTTTTTGTTCCAAACATAAAATTGCCCTTCAATGCCTTCACTATCTGCATCCAATGCCGTATAATAGCCACCCTGTGGATTTTTTAATGTAGTTTCTAAAAATGTATCCATATGCCGTATATAATACAGGTATGAATTATTTTTGGTAGAAAGATAAATATCGGCCAGGTTTTGTAGCAATAATGCATTATCGTACAACATTTTTTCAAAGTGCGGAACGAGCCATTGTGCATCGGTACTGTACCTTGCAATACCTCCACCTAACTGGTCGTAAATACCGCCCTTCAACATTTTTTCCAGAGAAAAGTTTACATGTGCAATTGATTTTTCATCCTTAAAAAAACAGGCATGCTCCAGCAAAAACTGTAAGGAAAACATTTGTAAAAATTTTGGTGGTTGTCCAAATCCTCCCCATTCTGCATCACTATTTTTCAATAAATTTTCGGCAATAAGCAAGCAGATTTTTTCAGAAAAAATTTCGTTGTGTTTTGTGGGCACTAAATTTTGAATGGCACCGCTGATATTTGAATTTTGGATATGACTTACCAAATTATCGGCTTGTGCCGTGGCTTCATGCTTTTTGTTATTCCAGATATCTGTAATTGCATTTAATACATCGGTCCAGGAGCTGCGGTTATATAATTTTTGCGGCGGAAAATAAGTGCCCCCATAAAAAGGCCGGGCACCCGGAGTAAGAAAAACATTGAGTGGCCAGCCTCCGCTACCGGAAATTGCCTGTACGGCATCCATATAAAAATGGTCCAAATCGGGTCTTTCTTCTCTGTCAATTTTTATACAAATAAAATTTTTGTTCATAATGGCTGCAACTGCTGCATCTTCAAAACTTTCATTTTCCATTACATGGCACCAATGGCAGGCAGAGTATCCAATACTGACTAAAATGGGCTTATCTTCTTTTTTGGCTAATGCCAATGCTTCGTTTCCCCAAGGGTACCAGTCCACTGGATTGTGTGCATGTTGCAACAGGTAAGGGCTGCTTTCATTTATTAATTTATTTGGCATTACTAAAATTACTAAAAATAAAAATGCAACCTGATGGGGTTGCATGGAAAGAAAAGACTAAGAAAATTATTTTTTGGGCTTTGAAAGTAAGTATTTTTCCAAAGCGCTGATCATACTTGGAGTTTGCGGCAAAGGGGCTTTAATTTCCAGTACCAGTCCGGCATCTTCGGCAGCTTTAAAAGTATTGGCGCCAAAAGCGCCTATTTTAGTACCGTTTTGCTTGAACGAAGGAAAATTTTCCATGAGGCTTCTCACACCGCCGGGTGTAAAAAAACAAATTACATCATAATTGCGCTTTACCACATCCTTTACATCATTGCTGATAATTTTATATAAAACCGGAGTGGCATATTCGCAATGGTTGGCTTTGAGCAGATTGGTTATTTCGCTATCAAAAGTTTCGGAACAGGGATAAATAAATTTTTCATTATCCTTATGTTTATTGATTACGTCAAACAAACTTTTATTGGTACCATCTGCGCCGTAAAAAACTTTACGTTTCCTGTACAAAATAAATTTTTGCAGGTATAAGGCCACGGCTTCGGTTATGCAAAAATATTTAGTATCCTGCGAAACCGATATTTTCATTTCTTCACAAATGCGAAAAAAATGATCAATGGCATTTCTGCTGGTGAAGATAACAGCGGTAAAAGCCGAGAAGTCAATTTTTTGTTTTCGAAAATCTCTTGCCGGGATACCTTCAACAACAATAAAGGGAAAAAAATCAAGGGTTAAATTATATTTTAGCGCAAGATCAAAATAGGGAGACTTGGAGCCTTCAGGTTTCGGCTGGGTAATTAATATGCGTTTAATCATTTTAGCAGGCAAATGGAGCAAGGTTTCCGGTTGTTTAGGCATTTTTCCTTAAAATGGTAAGCAAAGTTATGAATTTACTTTTAAAAAAATCACAATTGATTTATAAATAAGCATTACCGGAAGCACCTCCAGGGAAAACACGTATAATAAAAAATGAAACAATTTAAAACTCAAGCGGTGTTGCAGCAAGCCATACGAGCGAACAAAACGCATGAGCAGCAAAAGGCCAATTACAATTAATGAAACAAGTAGGGCAATGGCGGTAATTTTTTTTTCTGCAAAAGCCATTATTACCACAAAAGGTAAGAGGCTAATGCCCCAAATTTTATTGATAAGAAAAATATTAAAAATATAAATGCCGGCTTCTTCTTCGTATCCAGTGATCCACCCTGCAAAAGAGAGCACCAAAAATTTTACCAAGTACACTAAAGCCAATATTCCTGTACTGCTTATAAAAAAAATCCATAGTTGCCCGCTACCTGCCCAGCCAATATATTCAAACAACAATGCAAAATAAAAGCCGGTAACAAATAAAAAGAAAATATTAAAAAGCAGGGAAGCCAGTTTATTTTGCTGCAATTGATCTATGAGCTGGCTTTGTCGCAATGAAGTATTAAAAAACACACTGAACATGATAGAGGTATATTTTGAAAAGGCCGTTTTCAAAATACCGAATATTAAAAGCAGGGCGGCAATTAAATAAAAAACAGCATCGGTGTTTTGCCATTTTCTTAGGTACTGTGGAAGCTCAAGCTGTGGATTTTTTTTCTTTGTTAATTTATTAACTACCGTTAAAGTTTGTAAGGTATCCTTTACTTTTTTTGCTGAATCTATACCAATATAATGTACCGAATCCAGTAATCCCTTAGAGGAATCAACTTTTGGTGCAAGGCTATCGGCAATATTACGTTGGCTGCTATCCATTACCTGTGCATGTATGGTTAAACACCAAAAAAGCATTATCAAAAAACAGAAAGGCTTCATTAACTGGAAAATTATTGGCAAAAGTAACGGCATGTTTTTAAAAATAATTGATATAGCCAAAGTGTATTTTTGAAGCAGAGCGGAGATTAAACTTTTGGTCGCTTCTATTACCAATTGCAAAACTCACATTAAGTAACCCAGCTTTTGTTTCGTAACTCATACCCAGGCCAACCCCGGTAAAACGGGTATTATTGTTTTGAAGTTGGTATTTGTTTTTCACAAAACCCTGGTCGGCAAAAATATACAAGTAAGAATTTAAGCCGGTAAGGTAGCGGTATTCTGCTGTGAAAACGTTGTACCAGCTTGCATAAATACTTTCTTCGTTAAAGCCACGCATGAGTTTATAACCACCCAGCAAAAAAAGCTCATTACGAAAAAGCGATGGGCTGCTATACAAGCCGGTTTTAAGCCCTGCTTTAAGTGTTGCCGATTTGCCCATGGGGAAAAAATGTGCCAGGTCTGCCTTGATCCTTATTTGGTAACTACGCAGTTTTATAGAATCATATAGCCCGGCATAATGATAGGCAGGGTCTTTAATGCTAAGGATTTCATTGCTTTTCCTGATATTCTTAATTCCTATTGCCGAGGTAATATTTATTTCATTTCCTTTACGGGGATTAAATTTATAATTAAGGTGCTGCCACTCATAACTTAATCCTGCATTTACCGAACGCACATCAATATTGGGTGGTAATTTTTTTTCTGCCTTTATTAAATTGGTATCAATGGCTCCTTCCAGCAGGCTGTTATTTTGCCATTGTACAAAAAGTTTACCGGTTTGGTTTAAACCCAAAAAATAACTGGTGCCCAGTTGGGCGCTCACCTGTATAAAGTTGGAATCTCTTTTATATAAATCAAAGAGGAAATTTAGGCCAAATGGGGAATTAAACAGAAAGGGCTGATCGAAGCCCAGGTTTAACCTGGGGGATTTGGGTTGCAACTGCTGCCATTTTAATAAAAAGGTTTCACCAAATAATAGCTGGTTTTTGAGGTTGAGGTTTACATCAGCAGTAACCTGCATTTTGCCAGTTTGCCCGGTAGCAGGCAATAATCCAATAAGTACATCTACCTGGTTGCTGCGCCGGGGCTCTAAAAATAAATTAAGTATAGAACCCGAGCCGAGCATAGAAACAGATGAAGGTTGCGAAACAATGAGATAAGGTAATTCCATGAGCCGTTTATCTACCTGCGCAAGTTTTGCTTTACTGTATATACTGCCATTGGAAATGAGCAGGAAATTTTGCAAAAATTTTTTACTAATTTTTAATTTCCCCAAATTACGTAAACTATCAACATGATAAAGGATGCCTTTATCTGCTTTTAAAAGCGCCTGCATGGTATTATCACCCAACTGTATGCTATCCATAAATACCGAAGCAAAGGGATGGCCATTATTATCATAGAAGCTTAACAATTTTTCACGGAGGCTTTGCAATTGATCAATATTAAACCGATTACCCAAAAACCATTGCTGGTTGTAGCCTGCAGCTTCAAGGGCATTGGGCTCAATATTTACCGGTGCAAGGTTCACCCATTTAAACTTTTGGCCTGTATATAGCATGATGCCGGTTGATGCGCTGTCAGCATTCCAGGTACTGTCAACCGAAGCTGAAGGGTAACCTTTTGCGGCAAGTAAAGAAGGTATTTTAGCAATATAAATTATGGCATCCGACTCTGAAAGAAAATAGTTTTGCAGGCCCTCTATAGCTTCATTAAACAAAGTATCTTTGCCTGCATTATGAAACTGTAATATATAAAGGCCCTGGTTTTTCTGGCCGAAAACAGGGAAACAAAAAAGCAGCAACAAAACCTGCAAAAGCAGTTTTTTATTATTTATCATTCTTTCAAAACGTAAATCTACAATCTTTGGCGGGTATTTATATTCATATCCCATTTTGCAAGCAAGCATGCACTTATTGTAATTTTCATTTTTCTACCCTGTATACTAACGCAGCGGAGATGGTAAATGGTATTGCCACAGAAATTTTATTACCCAATGAATTTATTGACCATTCCCAAACTATTGAAACCATATATTTTGGCGGCGGAACTCCTAGCATATTATCTACATCCTCTATTATACAATTACTGCTTTGCATCGAAAAAAAATTTACTATAACCGCAAATCCCGAAATTACCCTTGAAGCCAACCCGGATGATATTACTGCAGAAACATTAATATATTGGAAAAATGCAGGCATCAACAGGCTCAGTGTGGGTATACAATCCTTTGATGAGGAAGAACTTAAATGGATGAACCGGGCACACAATGCTTCGGAATCCATAAAATGTTTAGCAGAAATTAACGATGCAGGTTTTACTAACTATTCTGCTGATCTTATTTATGGGTCGGCAACACAAGGCAATAAACTATTCCCAAAAAATCTGGAGATTTTGTTTCAATATAAAGTTCCGCATATATCCTGCTACGCACTTACGGTAGAGCCCAAAACCGCATTGCATCATTTAATTGAAAAGAAAAAATACCCGCCGGTAAATACAGATGAACAGGCCAATGCATTTGAAACCATTTGCATACTTATGAAAGAAAACGGGTATGAGCAATATGAAATAAGTAATTTTTGCAGGCACGGTTTCCGCAGCAGGCACAATAGCAGTTACTGGCAGGGCAAACCCTATTGGGGTTTTGGGCCTGCGGCACATAGCTTTAATGGAAAAAATAAACGGAGGTGGAATATTGCCAACAACACTCTATACCTGCAAAGCATCAGAAAAAACAATATACCTTTTGAAGAAGAAATATTAACTATGGAACAGCAAATGAACGAAGCCATTTTAATAAGCCTTAGAACAAGCGAAGGATTGGGCCTGGAAAATTTTTCCAAAAAATTTGGAAAAAATAATGCTGAAAAATTACTTCAAAATGCTCAAAAATTTATTGCCCAGAAAAAAATGATTTTTTACAACCAGCGCCTTGTATTACAAGATGAAGGAAAGTTTTTGGCAGATGGCATTGCTGCGGATTTGTTTTTTTAAAAAAAGAGCTGCCCAATGAGCAGCTCCTGAAATACATTTTTCCTTAAAAAATTATTTAGCTTTTACATTTACAGAAACCCTTCGATTTTGTGCTTTACCTTCGGCAGTTGCATTATCTCCTACAGGAAATTGAGCGCCATAGCCATCGGAGCCGGTAAGACTCGAAACAGGAGCGCCCATTGCCTTTACCCTGGCCAATACAGCAGCAGCACGGTTTTTGCTTAAAGTAACATTTTTAGCTTCGTCACCGGTATTATCCGTATACCCACCAATTTTAAACTTTGCATTGGGAAATGATTTGGCAATAGTTACAAAATTTTTTAACTGTAGTATAGATTCTTCGGTAATATCCGAGCTGTTTGTTTTAAAGCGTACATTGGTAAAATCGAACCAGTTACCTTTTGCGGTATCCACTGCATCGCTGCTTTGTAAAAAGCGGATCAATTTAGCCTCTGTACTGTTTTCTCCTACTGTTAATTTTACGCCGCCGGGCAAATCGAAGTTTACCATGCTGCCTATATTATAAATAAAATTACCCAGGCTGTCCAGCGTTCCTACAGGAGCATTAACAATGGGGGCAATTGTACTTGCCGTATCCTTATGCATGGTACTATCTGTATGCGTTTCTGTAGCCACAGGGGTTTTTTTACAACCTTTTGAAGAAATATAAAGCGAAGCGGCGCCAATAGCTGCTAATAATAAAATGGGCAATAACCAACCCATACCACTTTTGTTTTCTACCGGCTCGTTGTGAAATGCTTTTGCTGCACTGCCAACTTCGGCGGCTGCATGGCTTGCATCTCCACCTAAAATACTGCTAAGGCTAAAACCACCTGGTAAGGCAGATTCTACAGCATTTTTTTGCCCACCTAAATATGAAGCAAGGCTGCTGGCATTTAAATTATTTCCGGCTGCATGCTTACCAATTAACGATAACAATGCCGGGGCTACAAGAGAAAACAAAGACGATGAAGTAGAAGATTTTACACCCGAAAATTTGGAAATTAAATTACCGAGTAAATCCGTTTTGTTTCCAAATAACCCACTAAGTAGGCCCGAAACACCACTGCCACCACCGGAGAGCAAAGAACCAATATTATCCAAAATACCGCTGTTATATTGTTCATTAGCCATTTGGGCTACGGTATTGGCTCCATCTGAGGTTGAAGATTTGTTGATTACAGAAGAAAGTACAGATGGCACTAAAGCGCTAAGCGCTTTTGTAATACCAGATTCGCTTTCGCCAAGCGATGCACTAGCCTTGCTTACCAATTCATTTGTAAACAGGCTTTTGGCAACTTCAATTAAATTCATTGTTTTTAGTTTTAATTGTTAAAAAATAGAAAGGGTTCTAAATTAATATTTAGGGGTAGTAAAAGTATGCCAGTCTGCCTAATTTTAATCAAAATTTTTTAACTGTTATATTTACCTTTTACATACCTCATTTACCATTAATACCATTCCTGGCTTTATTTACCCGGTATGATTCGTAATTTTACGGCAAATGTTTAAGTATATTTCTAAATACTGGTTATGTCAAATCCTTGGTTGGGGAACGATGATGGCAATAAGCCTTTTTTTTGTTTATACATCGGGTAAAATTGACAGTAATTATACCATCAGCCTGCTTATTAGCTGCTTACTGGGTATTTTTATAACACACATGATGCGGTATTTTATACATTACTATAGTGTATTAAAAAAGCCGGTAAGTTCCCAGCTTTATTATTTTATTATACTTACGCTTATATTTTCTATATTGTTTGGCGGCATATCTGAAGCAGTTGATTATATAGCCGGAGTGAACCCTGAAAGGCTCCAGAAATATTCTACAGCAAAACGCATTTTTTTAAGCAGCTTTAATTCACTTTGGTTAATAGGTATTTGGAACCTCATTTATTATCTATATCATTATATTGAAACAAACCGAAAACAGGAGCTGGATACTTTACGATTAGAAGCCATGGTAAAATCGCTGGAACTAAAAACCATAAAATCTCATATTAACCCTCATTTTATTTTTAATGCCCTTAACAGTATCCGTGCCTTAGTAGATGAAAACCCCGAAAGGGCAAGAAGGGCAATAACCGAACTGAGCAATATTTTAAGGAGCAGTATGCGTGCCGAACAAATGGAAACCGTACCCTTACAGCAGGAACTGGATATTGTAAAAGATTATCTTGCCCTGGAACAAATGCGCTTTGAAGAACGGTTAAAAGTAAATTTTGATATTGACTCCGATACGCTCAATCAACCCGTTCCGCCAATGATGCTGCAAACCCTTGTGGAAAATGCTATTAAACACGGTATCAATAAACAGGAGCATGGCGGATTTATAACTGTACGATCTGTATTTGTCAACAACCATCATGAATTACTGGTTATCAACTCTGGCATATACCAATCTAAAATTGACAAAAGCGAAACTGGTTTTGGAATAAAGAGCACACAAGACAGGCTGAATTTACTTTACCAGGGAAAGGCCAATTTTGAAATTCATGATATGAAAGATAATACTGTACAATCGAAAATCATTATTCCTATTACAGAAATTTTATAATGAAATTTAATTAACCCATTATGTTTAAAGCGGTAATTATTGATGATGAACGATTAGCCAGGAACGAATTAAAAAAATTATTGGCCGATTTTTCCGAAGTAGAAATCATTGGAGAAGCTGCCAATGCCAAAGAAGGTATTGAAAAAATTGATGAACTCAACCCAGATTTGGTTTTCCTGGACATTCAAATGCCGGGCAAAACCGGGTTTGATATGCTTATGGAAGTAGACAGGGCGCCACATGTAATATTTACCACAGCATACGATGAGTTTGCATTAAAAGCATTTGAAGTAAATGCCCTGGATTACCTTATGAAACCGGTGGAACCCAAAAGGCTTGCCGATGCATTGCAAAAACTCAAACAAGCAGAAGAAAAAGAGCTGGCTGCTATAAATGCTTCCGGCCGTGGTATTTTGAGCGAAAGCGACCAGGTTTTTGTAAAAGACGGTGAACGGTGCTGGTTTGTAAAATTATCTGATGTACGTTTTTTTGAAAGTGTTGGCAATTATGCAAAAGTATATTTTGGCACCAATAAACCTTTAATCTTAAAATCTCTAAATGCACTGGAAGACCGGCTCGATGACAAGATATTTTTTAGAGCAAACAGGAAACACATTATTAACCTCCGCATGATTGATAAGGTAGAACCCTTCTTTAATGGCGGGCTATTGCTCGATTTAAAAGGAGGCGATAAAATTGAAGTAAGCCGCAGGCAAGCTGTAAAATTTAAAGAAATGATGAGCCTTTAGATTGATTTTAATTCTTATGTGCCGAAAAATAGGTTTATCAATCGGCAATATTCATGTGCCGAAAAAAATAAAAACAACGATAAAACTTATGAGCTTCATCGTAATAAAAATGTGGCAATAACTCTTCGAAAAAATAATTGGAATTTATACTTTTACCGGAATGCTATGAATTGCCGAAGCAATTTCTTTAATTAAAGAAGTGTCTTTTTCAAAGGCATTGCCCACTACAATTAGGTCGGCTCCGGATTTGCAATTGAGGTAGGCTTTTTCCGGGTCTTTAATTCCGCCGCCAATAATGAGAGGAACATTAATATTTTCAGCAACATCTGCAATCATACTTTCAGCAATAGGCCTTTTGGCGCCACTGCCGGCATCCATATAAATCAACTTCATGCCCAGCATTTCACCGGCCATTGCAGTACAAATTGCAATATCATTTTTATCAGAAGGCAAGGGTGCAGCATTGCTGATATACGAAACCGTTGTGGGAGCACCGCCATCTATAACCATATAACCGGTAGGTATAACCTCGAGGCCGCTTTGCCTCACTGCAGGTGCACTCACTACATGCTGGCCAATAAGTAGTTCAGGGTTGCGTCCACTTATAAGCGATAAATACAATAATGCATCGGCATATTTACTTACCTGGCCTGGGCTTCCCGGAAATAAAACAACCGGTACCTTACACTCCTTTTTAATCATTTGTACACAAGTATCCATAAAATTAGAAATAACCAGGCTTCCGCCAACAAAAAAATAATCCACTCCTGCTTCCACGGCAATTTTTACCAGGCGGCTTACGCTGCCGGCATTTACCTTGTCGGGATCTATGAGAACGGCAAATTGTTTTTTACCGTTATGCTTTTTTTCTGTTAATGATGTATAAATGCTTTGCATACAATTGTTGTACTATTGCAAAAATGCTTTATTTTTTGTACTTAAGAAAATATTAACGCCCCAAATAAGCCATTTCAATTGAAATTACATTTAATAATAGGTAATTTTGGCTGTATGCGTTCCATAAAAGCTGAAATAATTTTTAAAACTGCCCGAAGTGGCGGCAAAGGTGGCCAAAATGTAAATAAAGTAGAAACCATGGTTACCGGGTTTTGGCATTTAAAAAATTCCATGTTGTTTTCTAATGATGAAAAAAACAGGCTTACAGAAAAACTTAATTCCCATATTAATGCCGAAGGTTTTCTTTTTGTAAAAAGCCAGAGTGACCGAACACAGGCCGGCAATAAAACTTTAGTTGTTAAAAAAATAAATGAGCTCGTTCAAAAGGCATTGATTGTACCCAAAAAAAGAAAAGCCACAAAACCCACAAAGGAAGCAAAAGAAAAGCGCATGGAAACCAAAAGAAAAAATGCGTTACAAAAACTGCATCGGCAAAAAGTTTCAGCCCATGAATAAATATGCTACCCTATATATTGTTTTGCTTTTTGCCTTTTGTTGCCCTGTGCAAAGCCAGGAAATTATTGACAAAAAAACCGTCATTCATTTTGTACCTATTGCCAATGGCAAGCCCGTTCAACCAGACAGTATTTACCAAAATGCTTTTGGAGAAACATATTCTGTAAGCAAATTAAAATACTATTTAAGTAATTTTAGTATAGGCAGCAAGGTGGATGCAGGCATATATCTAATTGATGCCTTTGCTGCAGACAGTGTTATTTTACAACTTCCACTCAATGCAAAAGGGATACTGCATTTTCAACTGGGCGTGGATAGTATTTACAATTGCAGTGGCGCACAAAGTGGGGTACTGGATCCGCTCAACGGCATGTTTTGGACCTGGAACACCGGATATATTAATTTTAAGCTGGAAGGATACTCTGCATTTTCATCAACCAACATAAAAAATATTGAGTACCATATTGGCGGATACGCCGGTGAAAATAAAACAATGAGAAAAATACAACTGCCTTACTCGTTACCCAAAAAAACACAGGATATTTATATACAATTTAATTTAGACAATTTTTGGAAAAGTAGCTCGGCTTTTAAAATTGCTGAATTACCGGTTATTACTTCCCCCGGTAAAAATGCTAAAATTGTTGCCGATAATTTTAGCGCTTTGTTCAGCATTTTGCCACAATAGAATTATTTGTTTTGAAAAAAAATACTTTTTTAGCAGGCATTTTTTTTATTTCACTCATACTTATTTCGGGTGCTGGTTTTATGCATAAGCCAACTCCCGTTGCATTTGAAACCCCGAAAGGCTGGCCCAAACCACCTACCGAAATTTTTGCAAGAAACACACTTACCCAGGAAGGCTTTTTGCTGGGGAAAAAACTTTTTTATGATGGCCTGCTTAGTAAAGATAGTATTACCAGTTGTGCAAGCTGCCACCAGTATTTTGCAGCCTTCAGCACATTTGAACACAACTTTAGCCATGGTATCAATAACCGGTTTACCAACAGGAATGCCCCCGGACTTTTTAACCTTGCTTGGAAAACATCTTATCATTGGGATGGTGGCGTAAACCATTTAGAAGTGCAGTCGCTTGGCCCAATTACCGATAGTAATGAAATGGGTGAAACGCTGGAAAATGTATTGCTAAAATTGAGGACCAATCTACCTTATCCCCAATTATTTAAATCAGCATTTGGCGATACGGCCATTAGCTCACAAAGGTTACTTAAAGCCTTAGCTCAATTTACAGGCAGCCTTATAAGTGCAAACAGTAAATATGACCGGGTTAAAAATGGCAAAGAAAAATTTAATGTTTATGAACAAAATGGCTACGAAATTTTTAAAACCAATTGTTCCATCTGCCACAGCGAACCACTTTTTACAAACGATAAATTCAGCAATAACGGATCGGGTTTAAACAAACAGGGTGATGTGGGCAGAAAAAGAATTACCGGGCTAAGCAGCGATTCCCTGCAATTTAAAGTGCCAAGCTTGCGTAATATACAACTTACGCCGCCTTACATGCACGATGGAAGTATTGGCTATATTACCAAAGTAATTAACCATTATACCACAATTGACAGCAGCCTGCCGCAACTGGACCCTGTACTAAAAACACCCATCAGGCTTAGTGATAGAAACAAAGCAGAGTTGCTGGCGTTTTTATTTACCCTTACTGATACTTCATTTACCAAAAACAAAAAATATGCACCTGAAGAAAATATTATTTTCAGGCATTAACCAGGTTGTAAAAGGACATTTCAAAAATTGAACAAGTTATTAAATGGAGAAAAAGAATAAATTGCACCTAAATAATATCACCTCTTGAGCGGAATTAAGAAACTGGCAGGGCAAACTTTATGGTACGGCGTACCCACAATTGCCAGCAGGTTTTTGGGGTATATTATGAATATGGCATTACCTTTTTTTATAGATATGCCGGGCAAAACCGCCGATTTGGTTCAAACCTACACCATCATTCCTTTTTTAAATGTGCTGTATGCTTATGGAATGGAAACAGCTTATTTTCGTTTTTCTCAAACACTCGATAAACAAAAGCTATACGGCACACTTTCCATTTCTCTTTTTACAAGCACCATACTTTTTAGTATTCTTTTATTGCTTTTTAGGGATAGCCTCACTTCGGCAGCCGATTTACAAAGGCACCCAGAATATGTTGTATGGATGATTGTCATTATTTCAATTGACAATTTAAATACGCTTCCTTTTGCAAAACTTAGGCAGGAAGAAAGGCCCAGATGGTATGCCTTAGCAAGGGTAGCCGGAATTGTGGTTAATTTATCTATGGTAATTTTTTTTCTGGGTATAGCGCCTAAAATTATTGAAGCTAATCCTGATAGTTTTATAAACTATTTTTACAATAAAGATATTGGGCTGGGTTATTATTTACTGGGCAATATTTGCGGCAGCCTTTTTACACTTTTGCTCTTATCAAAAGAACTGCTTCAAATAAAATTGGTATTTGACAAAGCCATTTGGAAAGAAGTAATGAAGTACAGCTACCCATTGGTAATTGTGGGCCTGGGCGGTATGGTGAATGATGTGCTGAGCCGCCTTATTTACCGGCATGTAGTGGATTTACCCATAGATCAGGCCGATCATGAACTGGGTGTTTTTGCCAATATTTTCAGGCTGGCATTGCTTATTACCATAATGATACAGGCTTTTAGAATGGCTGCCGAGCCTTTTTTCTTTAAACATAGCGAAAGCAAAAATGCACAGCAGACTTATGCAAGGGTGATGAAGTTTTTTGTAATTGCCTGTTGCTTTATGTTTTTGTTAATTGGCTTGTTCCTGGATGTTTTTAAATGGATTTTTGTGCATTTTGCCAATCCACGATGGGCAGAAGGCTTGCAGGTAGTGCCCTTGCTGGCTTTGGGAAATATTTTTTTGGGTATTTATTACAACCTAAGTATTTGGTATAAGCTTACAAACAAAAATATTTATGGCGCTTATATCACTATTGCGGGTGCCATAATTACCATTTTATTAAATGTAACCCTTATACCGCATTTGCATTACGCAGGTGCTGCTATTGCAACTTTTTGTTGTTATTTTTTAATGATGGTAATAAGTTATAAACTTGGCCAAAAATTCTACCCTGTCCCTTACTCTGTAAAAAAACTATCGTTATACATATTTACAGCCGTTGCGCTTTATTTAATTCATTGGATGGTTACTCTTTGGGTTCCCGGTTCATTGCTGTTTTCAATAATTGCTGGTATATTATTATTGGCAGTATTTACAAGGCTTATTGGTTTTACCGAGGCCAAAGACCTGGTAAAACTACCCGTTGTTGGCAGGTTTTACAAACAAAAAGCATAAACAACATTATGCGCAAATTTTTACAATTTATCTTAAAAAAGCCTATTTTATGGATACTGGATTACCTGTCAAAAGCCCCAAAACAAAAATCGGTATTTAAAGCATTAAGCAATTTATATAACAGCAAGGGAAACAGATTCAAAAAGAGGCTGGCCATTTTAAATATTGACAGTAGCATAGATAAGTTCATCGTTTTTAGCGACCAGCATAAAGGAAACCGCAGCTGGGCCGACGATTTTGCGGCATGTGAAAAAAACTATATAGCCGCATTAAATTTTTATAATCGGCAGCAGTACACTTTTATTAACCTGGGCGACAGCGAAGAGCTTTGGAAATTTAATATTACCGAAGTTTTAAAACACAATGAAAATAGTTTTGCAGCAGAAGCGCAGTTTCATCCCGGCAGGTACTTTAAAGCTTTTGGCAACCATGATATTTTATGGAAAAGCCCATTGGATGTAAATTTATTTTTAAACAAAAAATTTCCCAAACCTTTTGTAGTTCATGAAGGTATACTGCTCAAAGTAATCAATACAACAAATACCATTTCCATCCTGTTAACGCATGGCCACCAGGGCGATAAAATGAGCAGCGGCAATGCCTTTAGCGCCTGGGTTGTGGCACATATCTGGATGCCGCTCCAAAGGTATTTACGCATCAATATAAATGCACCAAGCACCGATTTTACCCTTAGGAACAAGCACAACCATTTAATGTATGACTGGAGCAGCCACCGAAGAAATTTAATATTAATTACCGGCCATACTCATAAACCGGTATTTGCATCAGGGAAATATTACTCCCACCCTGGCAATACCATTGAGCTAAAAGACAAAGGCCAGGATTTAAAAGCATCGTATTTTAACACAGGTTGCTGTTGCTTTAATGATGGCGATATTACAGGCATAGAAATTTCTGGCGGTTATATACGGCTCATAAAATGGACCAATGAAGAAACCGAACCTATGAGATTGGTGCTTGAAGAAAAAAAACTGGATGAGCTCATGCATGATTTAAATACCTGAAAACAAAATATTACTTATTGCAAACACTTTTGCATAAGTGCATACAAAACTTTTTTTTCACCGTTTGATAATGTGCCTTTTGTTTCTTTTGCTAAAAAATGCCTGCGAAAAGCTTCAATGGCAGCATCTGTATTTTTTACATCGTAGCCAATAATCTTTAATGCCAAAACAGGATTGAAACCCTGTGGTAGTTTTATATTTGCTGTATCATCATACCAAAGTCCAAAACCTCTTTCGGCAAAATATTTCCAGGGAAAATATACGTTTGGATCAGTTTTACGGGTAGGCGCAACATCGGCATGACCAATAAAATTTGCAGCTGGAATATTATACTCCATTTTTAATTTGATCAACAACGCTTCCAATACATTTAGCTGAGCAATAGTAAATGTATCTACGCCGGAATTGTCTAATTCAATACCTATGGAAACAGAGTTCATATCGGTATTGTTTCCCCATTTTGATGCGCCGGCATGCCAGGCCCTTAAATAATCATTGAGCATGTGGTGGAGCGTACCGTCTTTACAAATTACGTAGTGTGCACTTACTTCTGTACTGTCGGCGGTAAAAGTTTGCACCGTTTTTTCGCAACTGTTTTGTGCCGTATGGTGAATAATTACATAGTTGGGTTTACGTAAATTAAAATTGGTGGTAAAAGCCAGGCTTACAGGTTTTTTTATTGAATCGGCCTTTACGGTATCTGCAGCATGGCCGGAGATTTGGCGCACCAAATCTTTGTTGCGCTCTTCAGAAATTTTATTGGTTTTGGAATATGGGTTGCTTGTGGCGCACGAAGCAAGTATTGCTACAAAAAAACAACCAAACAAATATTTATGCAAATGTGTTTTAAACATTTTTCAAAGTTAAAGAAACGCAATACAGGTTTTAAAAATAAAAAAGCCTTCGCAAGGAAGGCTATTAAAAAATTTATTAAAAAAATCAGGAGCGTTTTTTAGTAATAAGCCTGTATAATACCAGTAAAATAAAAGCACCGCCCACAGCACTAATAAGGCTTTTAAAAGACCAACCCTGGCTATCCCATCCAAAGAGGGTTTTGGTTAAAAAGCCACCCACAAAAGCGCCGGCAATACCAATTAAAATAGTAACTATCCAACCACCGGGATCTTCGCCCTTGTGTAAAAGCTTGGCAATTGCTCCGGCTATTAAACCAAATACAACCCATGAAATAATTCCCATAATAAAATGTTTTAAGTGTTAAAAGATTAAAGAACTGGCAAAAATAAATTAAAGCCAATGATAAATTTAGCAAAAAAAATTTAACCTGCATCACACAATAAATCTCATTTTAAGCACCATTAAATTTTTGGTGGAAAATGCTTAATAACCTCAATGCATAATTTCCCTGCTTATTACCATTTTTTGCACTTCACTTGTGCCTTCGCCAATGGTACAAAGCTTACTGTCCCGGTAAAATTTTTCTACAGGAAAATCTTTTATATAGCCATAGCCGCCAAAAATTTGCACCGCATCGGTACTTACTTCTACAGAAATTTCGCTGGCATAATATTTTGCCATTGCTGCTTCTTTTGTCATGGGCAGGCTTTTCATTTTAAGGTTACATGCCTGGTTAATGAGCAGTTCTGCACATTCTATTTTTGTTGCCATATCGGCCAGCTTAAATGAAATGGCCTGGTACTGAGCAATTGGTTTATCAAATTGCTGGCGCTCTTTTGAATATTTTATAGCTGCTTCATAAGCACCTTTTGCAATACCCAGGGCAAGCGCTGCAATAGAAATGCGTCCGCCATCCAATACTTTCATGGCTTGTTTAAAACCGGCGCCAACTTCACCCAGCCTGTTTGCATCCGATATGATACAGTTGTCAAATATCATTTCAGCAGTTTCGCTGGCACGCATTCCCAACTTATCTTCTTTTTTTCCGCCACTAAAGCCTGCAATTCCCCTTTCTATAATAAATGCGGTACTGTTATCTTTAGCCCTGGGCTCACCAGTGCGACAAATAACAACAGCTATATCGCCGCTTATACCATGCGTAATAAAATTTTTAGTGCCATTTAGTACCCAATTATCTCCCTGTTTTATTGCAGTGGTTTTCATATTTCCTGCATCGCTTCCGGTATTGGGTTCGGTAAGGCCCCATGCACCAAGCCATTCGCAGGTAGCCAGTTTGTTTAAATATTTTTTCTTTTGCACTTCATTGCCAAAGCTGAGTATATGGCCGGTACAAAGAGAATTGTGTGCAGCCAGCGAAAGGCCCACGCTTCCACATACCTTGGCAACTTCCTG
Organism: Chitinophagaceae bacterium; assembly: GCA_016699815.1. Classification (NCBI taxonomy): domain Bacteria; kingdom Pseudomonadati; phylum Bacteroidota; class Chitinophagia; order Chitinophagales; family Chitinophagaceae; species Chitinophagaceae bacterium. The sequence continues at coordinate 1,257,345 of CP065012.1, forward strand.
TATTACGGCACTGTATTCAAAATATCCCAGGCCAGCACCGCTATATTCTTCAGGAACCAATACACCCATAAATCCCATTTTACCCATTTCTTTAAATACCTGCATGGGAAATTCCTGGGATTCATCCCATTTCATTAAATACGGTTTAATATGTTGATTTGCAAATTCACGGGCACTGGCAGCAACCTGTGATGTAAGCTCGCTTTGAGAAAAATTCATCTTGCAATTAAGTGTTGAGCAGCAAAAATAAAGTATTTAAGGTATAGCTGCAAAGCCGTTTAATTTACCGCTAAATAGGGCTGCAACTTATCATATGCTTCATCAGAGAGGATCATAATTTTTTTGATGTCTTCCACTGTAGCAAAGTTGCCATGTTGGTTACGAAAATTTACAATTACATTGGCCAGGTTATAACGTATATAGGGATGGGTTTTTAGTTCTTCCAAATTTGCAGTGTTGATATTAATTTTTTTAATATTTCCGGATTTTACGATAAGGTAGGGCCTTACTATTTGAAATGTGCTATCGGGTAGTCCATAAGTTTCGCCTACTTGTTCTACTGCATAAAAGCCGCCGAGCCTGGTTCTGAAGTTTACGATACGCTTTGCAAAACCCGGCCCAATGCCCGGCAAAGCTATAAATATGCTGGTATCCGCAAGGTTGATATCTACTTTTTGTAACTCTTTTTTCTCATATTTATTGGGGTATGCAGCAACTTTAAAATTAGTAGCCTTTTCTGCAATGGAAATACGCACATAAGGTATAAGGCGTTCCACATCTAAGGGATTTAATCCCCAAATTTTTTCAATGTCTTCGGGCTTCCTGAATTTGCCCCCTTTTGATATATATTTTTGAATGGTTAATGCTGTTTTTTCTTTAATACCGAGTTTCATCCAGCCTTCGGCATTTAGTGTATTTGGGTCAAAGTAAAAAAGTGTTGCTGCTGTACTGCTTTCTTTTTTATACTCACTTTTTGGTGTAGTATTATTTTGGCGGGGTTGATTATAATTTTTTTCAGTGGCAAGCCATTTCAGTTCCCTATTGAAGCGGTTGTTGTCAATTACGGCATTACCGGCAATAAGTGGATATGCAAAAGGAATTAATGAGAATAAAAATACAAAGCCAAGCAGCACTAAAATCCCCGATCTTTCTTTTGCTGTAAACTCAAAGTATTTTTTTACGCTTAAAAACATGATAACACTTTTTAAGCTATAAAATTATCCCCAAAAGAAATTTGAGACAATACCCGGAATTAGGCATTTTTTAGCATTTCAACTGTAATAGGTCATAGGCCAGGTTACGGTTTGGGGGCAATGTGGCGCTTACATCGGTATGGTTACCCAATTGGTGGCTAATATGTGTAAAATAGCATTGAGGTATTTGCAATTCATCTGCAAGGGCAATAGCCTGGCTTAAGGTAAAATGAGAAACATGCTCTTTATGCCGAAGTGCATTTAATACCAGTATTTCGCTGCCCCTTATTTTTTCTTTTTCTACTACTTCAATTCGGTTGGCATCTGTAATATAGGTAAAATTACCAAACCTAAAACCCAGTACCGGCATGTGCAGGTGCCATACTTTTATAGGAATTATGGGAATGTCACCTACTACAAATATTTCTTCGTCAATAGTATTTAATTCAATTTCCGGTATTCCGGGATATTTCTCTTTTGTAAATACATAATAAAATTCATTTTTTAATGCTTTTTGGGTAAGCTCATTGGCATATACCTGTACTGCAGCATTGCCAAAATAATTAAAGGCTTTTACATCATCAAGCCCGGCAGTATGATCTTTATGCGGATGCGTAAAAATAACTGCATCCAGTTTTTTTACCTTACTGCGTAACATCTGGAAACGAAAATCGGGTGTGGTATCCACAACAAGGGTTGTATTGCTACTTTGCACCATTATACTGCTGCGCAAACGGTTGTCTTTTTTATCGGCTGAGCTGCAAACCGCACAGTTGCAGGCTATCATGGGTACGCCACTGCTGGTACCGGTGCCCAAAAAAGTAATGGTAAGTGGGGGATAATGCATAAATCACAGGCTGTTAAAGCCCTTTTATTCTGTCAAAAAAAAGCACAACGAAGATAGCAAATAAAAAGTATTGCCGTTAATGCAAATGCTGCTGATGGCCCGGTACGGTACACCTGCTTTTTTTACAAAGCCTGTAATTAAAAAAATGCGCTGCAATAATTAACGCAATTGCAGGAAACAAAAAGATCAGCTCAAATTCAATAAATATTTCTTTAGCCAACAGCAGGCTAAACCCCAAACAAAAAATTACCAGGGGAAAAAATTGGCGGTGCTGTTTTAAAAATCCATGGCTTAAAGAATATACACCAATCATAAAAGCCAGTGCAATCATGCTCCATTCAAAATAATCGTTATGAATAATATCTCCCCCAAATAATGGCAGGCTGGTAAATAACAAAGGCAATACTGCACAATGTATGGCACATATTAACGATGTGGTTACCCCTAAACCATCCCAATTAATTTTATGATTCATCCTGCAGCAAAATTATAATATTTGCAACAATATTGCAAAAAATTTATTTACCTTTGCCTTGTTATAAAGCCGCCGAAAAGTGTTTTTTTCTACTTACGCCACTAGTGCTTTAATTTTACAGGTAACCTAATTGAAATTGTTGTGAAGAAAAAATTTATCATCTATATAGGGTTTTTTGCCTTACTCTTTACCCTGTTTTTGGCTTTTGTGTTTTGGGATTATGATTTTTCAAAGTCTAAATTAAAAGTAATTAATGCCACTATACCCGAGTTTAGTTTTAAAGATCAAAATGGAAAAGCTTTTACCAAAAGCATTGTGGATGGTAAAGTGTATGTTGCAGAATATTTCTTTACCACATGCAAAGGCATTTGCCCCAAAATGAACCTAAACCTTCGAAGGGTTTATGAAGCTTACAAAAACGAACCGGGTTTTTTAATAGCTTCACACACCTGCATGCCCGAAACCGATAGCATACCCGTTTTAAAAAAATATGAAGCCAAAATGCTTGCCGGCGCTTTAACCCAAAATCCAAACGGCAGTTATAAAATTATACATACTGACAGCCTTGAAAAATTTACAAATACCAATTGGTATTTTTTAACCGGCGATAAAATCTTGTTGTATAAACTGGCAAGGCAAGGTTACATAATTGATAACGATAAACCGGATAGCACTCAACATATTGGCGACCAGTTTTTACATTCCCAGTTTTTTGCCCTGGTAGATAAAAATAACCGGGTACGTGGTATTTACGATGGCCTGGAAAACCGGGAAATTGAAAAACTTATTGGAGATATAAAAAATTTATTGAAAGAAAAAGTTACTACAAAGCGCTTTATGGATGGCTTTGGCAATAACCCTGGATAATTTACACAACATGAACAATATTCCAGACATTTTAAAAAGAAACAGTCTAAGCATTACAGATGGCCGCATGAAAATACTGGAACTATTTTATAATAGTGATGGTGCGCTGGCCCATGCGGATATTGAAAAAAAAACCGGCCTGGCAGTGGACAGGGTAACTGTTTACCGTACCTTACAAACTTTTGTGGAAAAGGGTATTATTCACCAGGTTCCTACTACAGATAATTCTATTTTATACGCCCTTTGTAAACACAACTGTGAAAAAGGCCATCACCACGATAACCATGTACATTTTGTTTGTAACCAATGTGAAGCAACCGTTTGCCTCGATGAAGTAACCGTACCTGCGGTAAAACTCCCAGTTGGCTTTCGGCCCATACAGGCAGCAATGATTGTAACCGGACTTTGTAAAAATTGCATATAATCTGAAACTATTGTTCGAAATTTTCGTCTTTAAAAAACACATACTTTTTTAAAATAAACCAAACATAAAATGTTAGAAGAATTATTTAACCTGGTAAAAAATGTTGCCGGGGAATCAGCATCAAACAGTACCGAAATTGCTCCAGACCAACAAACTGAAGTAGTAGCCGAAGCTACAAATACCGTAGCCTCGGGCCTTAGGAATATAGTTGCAGGGGGCGGTATCCAAAGCCTTATTTCATTACTTAGCGGCAATAACCAGCAGCAAGGCAAAAGCAGCCTACTTTCCAACCCTATTGTTTCTATGATGATTGGACATTTTGCCGGAAAACTCATGAATAAAATGAATATTGGAAATGCCCAGGCAAGCAGTATTGCCAATTCATTGATTCCCGGGGTTATAAGCTCCCTTATTGGTAATATTAACGACAGCGGCAATAGCGCTTTTTCCATAGAAAACCTGTTGAAATCCATTACTGGCGGCCAAACAGAACAGGTTGCACAGCAAAATCCACAATTTAATATTACAAACCTTATCAACCAGTTTACCGGAGTTGGTAACGGCCAGCAGCAGCAACAATCACCAGGCATACTGGAAGTAATTGGCCAGCTTGCTCAGGGCGCACAACAGCAGCAAGCCCGAAATGGCGGTGGTTTACTGGATTTAATTAAAGGTTTTACCCAATAAAATTACAATTACAAGCATGGGATTGTATTAAAAAAAACCGCATAATATTATGCGGTTTTTTTAAGCTTCAGGATAAAGCATAATATTGCAAAATGCGAAAGCTTATTTTTCTCATCAATCCTGTTGCGGGCACAAAAAGTAAAGAGGCTTTACAAAAGCAGGTTATTAGAAAAACGAAAAAGGCCGGTTTGCCATTTGAAATTTTACCTACACAAGCATCCGGCAACTATAGCTTTCTAATTGAAAAAATACATACAGAAAATATTACCGATGTAATAGTTTGTGGCGGTGATGGCAGTATTAACCAGGTAGCAGCCGCATTACAGGGTATACCTGTCCATATTGGAATTTTACCCATGGGTTCCGGAAACGGGCTTGCCCGTGCAGCAGGCATTGCAACCGGTATTGGTAAGGCGCTTGATATTATTTATAGGGGCAAGGCATCTTATATTGATGGGTTTTATATAAACCGGCACTTTAGCTGCATGCTTTGCGGGCTGGGCTTTGATGCTCAGGTAGCCCATGATTTTGCTTCGCAGTCAACCCGTGGGTTAGCTACATATATAGAACAAACAATAAAGAATTTTTTTTCAGTATCCTCCTACCCGTTCATTATACATATTAATGGAGAAAAAATAGAAACCCCCGCTTTTTTTATAAGCGTCGCCAATAGCAACCAATTTGGCAATAATGTTACTATTGCTCCAAAAGCCAGTATTGCTGATGGTTTGCTGGATGTAGTGATTGTTAAAAAGGATTATAAATTGAGTATTTTATATGCCCTTTTTAAGCAAATTATTTTTGGTAAAGTAATGCCGCATATCCAAAAACAAAATAGCAGGCAAAAAGTACATTACTACCAGGTAAAGGAACTGCAAATTGAGAACCCAGCTTTAGCGCCTTTGCATATAGATGGGGAACCTGCAGAAACAACTAATTATTTTGAAATAAAAATAAAAGAAAATGCCTTTAAGTTGTTGCAACCATAATTTAATTAAGCAGTTCAATAATTTCTTTTACAGCATGTAAGGTATTGGGCGAGTCAAAAGATTCAATAATATCCCTTTTTTCTCTTGCGGTTAAATGAAAATTTAAGGCTACTTTTTTATCGGGTTTTTGAGGGATATACATTACCATAACTTTTTTAAGCATTGTGCCGAATGAATTTTTAAAATAGGCAAAATCAGTGTCCTGGTAATAATCCTGCATCCTAAACCAATTATTTTGCAGCATTGTTGCCGGGGAAACCAGTACATCGGTTGCTGTACGGGGTTCAAATGGTGGCATCCAGTTGCTGGTATTTCTGTCTCTTATTTGTATGATCAATACACCCGAAGTATTTTCTTCAACCCAGTTTTTAAAATTATCCAGGAAACGCAAAGTGGCTTCCTGACCAAAATTATCCCTTAGACCGGCATCCATTACATCAATAACCGGGTTTGTGGGCAACCATACATTGGGCAATACGTAAGGAAAAGTTGCATTCATCCTTAAAGCAGAAAGCAGGCGGAGATTCATGGGTTGCTGGTTTTTAAAAAGGGCCGCAAAGTCAACAGCATCCGGGCTTATGGACGTATCCTTTTGCAATGCAACTGGCTTCATCATAAAACTCATAGGCAGTGTACTTAAAATCATTTTTTTTCCATCGCCTTTAACCACGGCATTAAATAACAGTAGTGGCACGGTGGCATCTGCTTCATCCTTTTGGATATTCTTCAATTGCACATTTAAGATATCGTTTGTATTTTCCGATAGTTTTTTTTCAAAGGCATAGCCACGGTCTTTGATATATTTATTATTCCCTACAGAAAATTTTAAAGAAGATGCCATAAGGTCCCTTGCCATCATAGAACTAAAAACTGAGTTTAGTAAATCCCCCGTGATGTTATTGAGGTATTGTGGGCTGGATAAATGAATAGAAGCCCCATGAATTTTACGACGGTAAAGCTCCCGGTAGTATGTTGCAGCCAACATGCCCCCACTGGCGCCGCTTATCAAAAAGGTTTTTTTCATGAGCTTTCCATGCAGCATACTATCCAATTTTTGCATAGCATGCATTGTAAAAGCGCTGCTCCGCAACCCACCACCACTCACATTAATAAATATCATTAAAGGCTTTGCCGAGTCCTGTCGGGTCTTCCATTTATTCAACACAGAGATCATCTGCTCTTTATCTTTTTGCAAAATATCTGCAGAACAAATTGCATTTAAAGAGCCAGGATCATATTTTGGTCTTAAATCGTTATTCGGGTATTCCAACCCATAGGCTTTATTTCGTGGATCTAAATATCCTTTTTCAAAAAGAAAATTAAAAAACAACAGCAATAAAATTGCCGCAGGAAGACTCCAACTTTGTAAAAAATAAGCCAGCGCCCCAATTAAAGCAATCATTAACGAAAAGAAAATAAATACACTGGCTGCTGCAGGCATTTCAAAAAATGGCTTGTCTAAAAAGAAACCAACCAGTATTAAAAAAAGAAAGGCCAGTAAAATACTTACAATAGCTGCCAGGTGATGACGTTTAAAAATACTTTCTATAAAATCATCTCTGTAATGGCTTACGCTCCGGGTTTTTTTTAGTTTCAGCCTTCCGGTGATGTAGTAATTTACGGGCAATGCAAAAAAATCCATCCCCAACTTTTTTCCCAAAAAAATTTTTTTAAACTGGTCGGGATTGCTCACAATTGCTGCAACCCTTTTGGAAATAGTTTTATCTGCGCCAAAAAAATATACAAATGAAAGTAGTACCAATGTGGCACCTCCTGCTAAAATACCTATCATGAGCAGCATAATTTCATTAAAAGCCATCAGCTCCCTGTAATCATCATACTTATAAAGTTTTATAAAATAAAAAATTAAAAAAAGGCCTGGAAGTATGCTATTATTAAGGCAGTATTTTAAAAAAGGGTTGGTGGTAGTAGCTAAAAATTTAAACCTTCGGCTATGCAAAATAAAAGTAGTAATATGCCAGCTCATAAAAAACACACCGAGTGCAATACCTACAATAAAAGCACCCAGTATGCCCACATTATTTAAATATTCAGGCGCAAAAAACAAGGCATCAGCACCATAAGATTTTAAAAAACTACTATTAATGCAGCTGAACAGTACATACCAAAACAGCAATAATACCTGGTACTTCCTAAAGTGCAGTATAAATAACTGAACCGGGAAAAAAGTATAAAAATTTTTAAACCAGGTGTTCATGTGTTCATTTTATATATACTCTTTGGCACAACTTGCCCCGGCAACTTGCCGGGATAGATCCTGCCAGCAGACATTTTCTGTTGGTATCAATTTTTGTATAGCCCATTTCATGGCAAAAATAATTATCAAAATTATACGGGAGCCGCAGTTGTTTTTTTTTGGGTAACTAAAAAAAGCAGCGTTGTTAGTGCCATTACCACTAAAATAGCCACAAATTGATGCAACACACCCAGCACAACCAGCACCTTGAGATTTGCAGCATTTAAAACCGTAACAATACCTAACAACACCTGGCACATCACTAAAACGATAAAAGCCAGCCTGTATTTTGCAAAAAGGGTATTTACCGTTAAGTTTTTAGAAACAAAAAAGAAAACAATTGCCAAAATAAAAAGCAGGTACGCTAATCCCCTATGAATAAAATGAACCAATAAGGGGTTATTAAAAAAATTGGAGGGTGCCGGCTGCATCTCCATCATTCCCGGTGGAAGCATGGCATGGTTGATAGAGGGCCAGGTAGTTGCAGTTTGCCCAGCTCTTAAGCCCGCCATAAAACCACCATAAATTAATTGAATCAAAAGCAATACTGCAATTACAACCAGCAAGTTTTTAATAGGTGCATTTAAAAGTTTTTGTTTGAAATTGGGCAAGAGGCCTAAGGCAAACCAAAGTGTATATACCAGCAAAATTACTGCCGCTAAAAAATGGGTGGTAAGCTCTACATGGCCCACATAAAATTTTTCTGGCACCAGGCCGCTTTTAACCATTAACCAGCCTATTGCACCCTGCAATGCGCCCAATAAAAATAAAACAATCATTGGGCTTATCATTGGCCGGCTGAATTTCTTCTTTACAATAAAATATACAAACCCGGCAATAAACACCATGCCCATTAACCTTGCCCAAACCCGGTGGAACCACTCCCAAAAAAAAATAAATTTAAACTGGCTGAGCGAAAAACTGCTGTGAACATATTTAAACTGATCGGTATTTTTATATTTATCAAACTCAGCTACCCAGGCGGCATCATTTAATGGCGGTAAAGTTCCAGTTATGGGTTTCCACTCCGTAATAGAAAGCCCCGATTCTGTAAGCCTTGTAATACCGCCAAGCAAAATCTGTATTACTATCATAGCAACTCCCAGCAAAAGCCAATGGGCTACCTGCCTGTTATTTTTTTCCTGTAGCGGGTAATTCATAAAGGCAAAGTTACGGAGGCAAAAATTTTTTAAAGATATTTGTATTGTTACTACATGTTACAACCATTTTTACAGCGTGGGATATTAGAAGCCGGTATTGATGAAGCTGGAAGGGGATGCTATGCCGGGCCGGTATTTGCTGCTGCAGTAATACTGCCGCAAAACTTTTTTCATCCTTTGTTAAACGACAGTAAAAAGTTATCGCACCGCCAGCGGATGGAACTAAGGCCTATAATTGAAAAAGAAAGCATTAGCTATGCAGTTGCCAGTATTTGCAATATTGAAATAGATAAAATTAATATCCTGCAGGCATCTTTTAAAGCAATGCATTTGGCACTGGATAAACTTAAAATACAACCCGGGTTTTTGCTCATAGATGGTAACCGGTTTAAACCTTATAAAAAAATCCCTCATCAATGCATTGTAAAAGGAGATGCCACTTATGCATCAATTGCCGCAGCAAGCATTTTGGCTAAAACCTACCGGGATGAGTTAATGCAAAAGCTGCATGAGGAATTCCCACAATATGGCTGGAACCAAAATAAAGGCTATGGAACCGCAGAACACCGCAATGCCATAAAAGAAATTGGATTGTGTAAATACCACCGCAAAAGCTACAATATTTCACCGCTGCAACCAGAAATGTTTTAAGAACATGCTTTAAACTATTTTCTCAGCGCTAAGTCTTAAATAATGGCTGCAATAATTATTTAAATAAAAATAGTTGTTCATTGTTGTTAATAAAGGCAATCTCAATACCTGGGGTTGCTTTTTATATTAATCAAAACTTCTTGCACTGCCGGTTGATGCAATTTTCAGCAAGCGGTCGTATTCTTCGGCATTAAGATCGTTGTAAAAAAAGTAAACAGGGTCTACCGCCTGGTTGTTAATATGCACTTCGTAATGGCAATGCGGGCCGGTACTTTTTCCGGTACTTCCTACCCAGCCAATTACTTCACCCCTTTTCACTTTTTGCCCGGTACGGGCTTTTACCCTTACCATGTGGCCATAAAGGGTTTCGTAACCATATCCATGATTAATAATTACATGGTTACCATAACCGCCTTCGCTTGAGCCGGCAAGCTTTATTACGCCATCTCCTGTTGCATAAATAGGTGTGCCTTGCGGTGCGCTAAAATCAAGACCTTTATGCATTTTGGGTGTACCATATACAGGGTCTATACGCAAGCCAAAGCCGCTGGCCACCCGGTTAAGCTGCTTATTGCTCACCGGCTGAATTGCAGGCATGCTCGCCATTTTTTCATCCTGGTTTTTAATGAGCTTTTCAATTTCGTTATAACTTTTTTGCTGAAAAGCAATTCGGGCATTTAAATTATTTAGTTGTGCGGCAATATCTTTCCCCAGTATACCCTCATCTATACTGCTTACTTTATCAAACTCTTTTTGCTTTTCAATTAATTTTGCCCTGGCGCTATCGGGCAATGGATTGGCTTCAAAAATAGAGCGGTAAACTTCATTGTCTCTTTTTTCCAATGCACCCAGGTCATTTTCTATGGTTTTAATTTTTCCCTGCAGTAAATCAAAGTTTTCTTTTAAGGCTGCATATTTCCTCCTGCTTTCCAAATCGCCGGGTTTGGGAAAAAAACGGTTATAGAGATAAATAATAATAAGGGAACTTACGGCCAGTGCACTTAAAAAACCAAAAAGGCGGAGCAGCCTTACACGAAACGGCGTTACAAACTTTTCGTAACGCAGCGTATGTGTATTATAGAAGTATTTGATTTTTTTCATAAAACACTGGTTGCATCAGGGGCTATACTGCCTTAATCATTACATTTGCAATTCAAAAAAAAAATTGAAATGTGGCCAATTTCTTCAGCAACAGGAAATAACAATATTTGCCACCCTATTGGTATTGCCCAAATGCAGGAAATACAAATATAACCACCAAAAAAATATAAATCAACCCCATATATAAATTATTCAATACATGAATACGGCAGCAGAAATTAGGCAGGCGTTTTTAGATTTCTTTAAATCAAAGCAACATATTATTGTTCCTTCTGCACCAATTGTGGTAAAAAACGATCCTACTTTATTATTTACCAATGCCGGCATGAACCAGTTTAAAGATTATTTTTTAGGAAATAAAACAGCGCCTTCAGCTCGTATTGCCGATACACAAAAATGCTTAAGGGTAAGCGGAAAACATAACGACCTGGAAGAAGTGGGCGTAGATACCTACCACCATACTATGTTTGAAATGCTGGGCAACTGGAGTTTTGGCGACCCCAAAAACCCAACAGCCGGATATTTTAAAAAAGAAGCCATTGCCTGGAGTTGGGAATTATTAACCGAAGTGTACAAGCTGGATAAAGACAGGCTTTATGTGAGCATTTTTGAAGGTGATGAAAAAGAAGGCCTACCCAAAGATGAAGAAGCATATAATGAATGGAAAAAAGTAATTGCTGAAGACCGCATTTTATTAGGCAATAAAAAAGATAATTTTTGGGAAATGGGCGACACGGGCCCATGCGGCCCATGCACTGAAATACATGTGGACTGCCGCAGCGATGAAGAACGCAAAAAAACCGATGGAAAAACTTTGGTAAACAACGATCATCCGCAGGTGATTGAAATTTGGAACAATGTATTTATTCAATTTAACCGCAAAAAAGACGGCGGCCTGGAGTTGCTCCCCGCCAAACATGTAGATACCGGAATGGGTTTTGAAAGGCTCGTAAGAGTGCTGCAAGGCAAGCAAAGCAATTACGATACGGATATTTTTAGCGGAACGATAATTGCCATTGGCAAAATAGTTGGCAAAAATTATCAGGGCCAAAATGATAAACCTTCTATTGCCTTTCGTGTACTTGCCGACCATATACGAGCCATAAGTTTTACCATTGCAGATGGCCAGCTTCCCTCCAACTCCGGCGCAGGTTATGTAATACGCCGTATTTTAAGAAGGGCCGTAAGGTATTATTATACTTATTTAGCGTATAAACAACCTTTGCTGCATCAGTTGGTAACGGTAATTGCCCAGCAGTTTAAAGATGTGTTTCCAGAATTATGGCAACAACAGGAATTTGTTGCTAAAGTAATTAAAGAAGAAGAAGAAGCTTTTTTAAGAACGCTGGATAAAGGCCTTAAAAGAATTGATGCAATAATGGCTGCACAAAAAAATAGTATCATCAGTGGCGGAGATGCTTTTGAATTACTGGATACTTTTGGTTTTCCGATAGACCTTACCCGTTTAATTGCAGGCGAAAATAATTTAACGGTTGATGAAGCAGGCTTTGAAGCCCAAATGCAGCAGCAAAAAAACCGCAGCCGTGCCGCCACAACTTTAGACAGCAGCGACTGGCAAATACTCAACGATGCAAACAGCCTGGGATTTGCAGGATATGATACATTAGAAACGGCCACCGAAGTATTGCGTTACCGAAAAGTAATAGGAAAAGGCAAAGAGTTGTACCAGCTAGTACTGGCACAAACACCTTTTTATGCCGAAAGCGGCGGTCAGGTTGGCGATACCGGCAAACTCATATTTTCCGATGCGGAAATTGAGATTGTAGATACCAAAAAAGAAAATGACCTTATTATTCACTTTGCAGAAGAAATTCCGGCAAATTTAAATGGAGCAGTTCAAGCAATCGTAAATGCATCTAACCGAAAAGCCATAACGGTTCATCATAGCGCCACACATTTAATGCATGCAGCTTTACGAAAAATATTGGGTATGCATGTTGCCCAAAAAGGCAGTTTAGTTAACAATGAACACCTGCGCTTCGACTTTTCTCATTTTACAAAAATGACCGACGAAGAAATAGCAAAAGTTGAAAAACAGGTGAATGAAAAAATAAGGGAAAATATTCCGGTAGTAATAAAATCTATGCCCAAAAACAATGCGCTTGCATTGGGTGCAATGGCATTATTTGGTGAAAAGTATGGCGATATGGTACGTGTGGTAATTATTGACCCCAATTATTCTGTAGAACTATGTGGCGGTTGCCATGTAGGCAGCACCGGGCAAATAGGCCTGTTTAAAATTAAAAGCGAAAGCGCTATTGCTGCAGGTGTACGCCGTATTGAAGCAGTTTGCGGACATGCAGCAGAAAATTTCATTCGTCTTGCATTTGAAGATAACAAACTTATACATGCATTATTAAAAAACCCCAAAGATGTTCCTAAAGCCGTAGAATTGCTGCAAACAGAAAATGTTGAATTAAAAAAACGTATCGAAAGCCTTGAAGCCCGGCAATTGGTGGCAATAAGGAATGAACTGCTTCAAAAAGATGAAATCATCAACCAGGTTACATTTATAGGAGATATTGTAGAAGTGCCCCATACCGATGCACTGAAAAAATTATGCTTCGACCTGAAAAATCATTTACACAATTACCTTGTGGTATTATGCGCCAATATTGGCGGCAAAGCCCATGTTGCCATTGGCATAAGCGATACCGTTGTAGCAGCCAAAAACCTAGATGCCGGAAAAATAATTAAAGAAACGGTAAGCCCATTAATACAAGGCGGCGGCGGTGGCCAAAAAAACCTGGCAACTGCCGGCGGGCAGGATGTTTCGCAACTGAATACGGTTATAGCTAAAGTAAAAACGCTTTTATAACAAGTAGTTCTTTTGCATATTTCCCAAAATATTGTTAAAGGAAAAATTTTTTATCCGAAATGTTTCGTAAATGAATTTTTACCCTTAGATTTGATGTACGAAATTATTAGTACATAAATTAATTATGCCATGAAAAGAATTATTGCCTTAGGGATTATTACCTGGTTTTTTGCCTTTTGCAGCCAAAAAGCAATGGCGCAAAACGATAACCCACCACCTCCACCGCCGCCGCCGGTTGCGCCGCCACCTCCTCCTCCTCCACCGCCACCACCCGGCCAAAAATCGGAAACGCAGGAAATCATCATTCGCAAAAAAGGCGATAAAGACAAAACCATTATTTTATCTTTTGATAATAAAAAAGTGATGGTAAACGGCAAGCCATTAGTAGAATTTAACGATGATGAAATTTCTATCAACAACCGCAGGATTGTAATAGGAAAAAAACTTGAAAAAAATATTGATGATATCATGAGGGATTTTGATATTCAGCTAAACGGCACATTTGAAATGGATGACGACAGAGTAAAGGAGGTAATGGGCTACGGCCGTTCCACAGCATTTTTAGGTGTAGCTTTTGAAAATGCAAATGAAGGTGCAAAAATCAGCTCAGTAGAAAAAAACAGCCCTGCAGAAAAAGCCGGCCTGCAAAAAGATGATATTATAACAAAACTTGGCGAAGAAAAAATAAACACCGGCAACAACCTTGCCGTTGCTATAAATAAACTTAACCCTAAAGACGAAGTAAAAATAAGCTACCTGCGTAATGGCAGGCAAAAGTATGCCAAAGTAACCCTGGGAGAAAAGATTCCCAGTTTTACAAAATCTTTTTCCTTTAACGATGGGCCTCGTAACAGGATAATCACTGTTCCAGGATATAAAGGTCCAAAAAACTGGGGCGCAGAAGACTTTAACAAAGAGAAATTTTTTGACGAATATGGAAATTGGGAAGATTTTGATTTTTTCAATCGCCAAAAACTGGGGCTTAAAATACAGGATACCGAAGAATCAAATGCTGTAAAAGTTATAGATGTGGAAGAAAATTCATTAGCAGCATCTGCAGGTTTAAAAAAAGATGATATTATTACCGAAATCAATGGAGCCAAAGTAACCAATACCGATGAAGCAAGAGATCAGCTTCGCAGCACCGAACAAAAACCCTCTTACAGCATAAAAGCAGTACGCAATGGCAACGCAATGAACTTTACCATTAAAATCCCCAAAAAATTAAAAACTGCAGAGTTATAACCGTTAATTCAAAAGTTAAAATAATAAAGCGCCATTGATTATACCGTGGCGCTTTCCTTTTATGCTGTAGCAATTTGTATCTTTGCCGCCGTGGAAAAAAACCATAAATACGAGGCAGTTATTGGCCTTGAAGTACATGCACAATTGCTTACCCAAAGTAAATTATTTTGTGGCGACAGTACGGCATTTGGCGCAGACCCCAACACACAAGTAAGCCCGGTTTCCCTTGCGCACCCGGGCACTTTGCCGGTAATGAACAAAGCCGTAACGGAGCTTGCCGTTAAATTAGGATTGGCAATGCATTGCAACATTGTGCAGCATAATTATTTTGCCCGAAAAAATTATTTTTATCCCGATTTGCCCAAAGCCTACCAGGTGAGCCAGCATACGGCGCCTATTTGCCGGGGAGGATATTTACCTATTGGCGAAAACAAAAAAGTTTTATTAAACCGCATACATATTGAAGAAGATGCCGGAAAAAGTATACACGACCTTGATGATAATTTTACCTGCATAGATTTAAACCGTGCCGGCATACCACTTTTGGAAATTGTAACAGAGCCCTGCCTGCATAGCGCCGAAGATGCTTATACTTATTTAACTAACCTGCGCAGGCTTCTAAGGTGGCTTAATGTATGCAACGGGAATATGGAAGAAGGCAGCATGCGCTGCGATGCCAATATTTCTATACGCTTAAAAGCTGCAACCACATTGGGTACAAGGGTAGAAGTTAAAAACCTCAACAGCATACGCAATGTAAAGCTGGCCATTGATTATGAAATAAACCGGCTTATAGAAATTACCGAAAAGGGCGAAAAAATTATGCAGCAAACCCGGAGCTTTGATGCCGGCACAGGAACTACATTTGCGCTACGTTCAAAAGAAGAAGCCGAAGACTACCGCTATTTTCCCGAACCTGATTTACCACCCATTTTTATAAGTAACGAATTTTTACAAAAAATTAAATCGGCAATGCCTGTATTGCCCGAAGTTTTGTATAAAAAATATACCGGCAAATATGAACTTTCTCCCAATACAGCAGGTACTATTTGCGCCGATAAAGAAGATGCCTGTTTTTTTGAAACTTTACTTGAACATACTAACGCAATTAAAGCGGCTTCCAATTGGGTGATTGGCCCCATAAAATCTTATTGTAATGAACATAATATGAGTTTAAGTAAATTCCCGGTTTCCTTTTCTACAATTGCGGCGCTTATTGAAATGGTAGAAAACGGCACACTAAACTTTGGTAATGCTTCAGGAAAAATATTACAACACTTAATAAACCATCCTTTAAAATCTGCAACAGAAGCAGCAACAGCGCTTAATTTATTACAGGTAAAAGATGAAGCCACAACAGAAGAATGGGTGAATGAAGTAATCAACAAAATGCCTGAAAAAGTAAAAGAATACCAATCCGGCAAAAAAGGATTAATTGGCCTTTTTGCAGGCGAGGTAAAAAAACTCAGCAAGGGCAAGGCAGATATGAATGCCGTAAATAAAATTTTATTAGAAAAACTTAATTAATAACCAGCCTGTTTCAACCAGGCGCTATCGCTACATCATGAATAAATATTTTGGCATTGCTATTTTATTTTTGGGCTTAGTATCCTGCAACAATAAAAATGATGCAAATACTTTTACCGTTAAAGGGCAAATAAAAAACATCTCCGATCAAAAAATTATTTTGGAACAATTGTATTTTGGAGATAAAACCCCTACAGTACTCGATTCTGCTATGGTTAAAAACGGCGCCTTTAGCTTAAAAGGCCATGCAACAGAAGAAGGTTTATTTCGCCTAAAACTGGAGAACCTGCCCAACGGTTTTTTATTTATCAACGATAAAGGGCTAATTAATTTTACGGCCGACATTAAAGATGTAAGTATTGACGGCCCTAAATTTGAAACACCTGCCAATGTAGGCTTAAAAACATTATTGAAAGAAGTGGATAAGAAAGGGAAACAAATGGAAGCTTCAATTAATCAAATTAATGAGCTAAGCAACAAAGGCGGCAACGATAGTTTGCTCAGCCAGTTAAATACCGATTTATTATTGCAGCGCCAGTCGTTCAGCAATTATATTACAAGGTATATGGATACGGTAAGCAATCCTGTTTTAGGAATGTTTGCACTTGGGTATAGCCAAAGCGCTGATCCTACTGTATTAAAAGTTATTGTACCCAACCTTGGCAAGCGTTTTCCAAACCACAAAGGAGTTACAGAAGTGGTAACCATGTACAATACTGCATTAAATGCCCAAAGCAGTGGCCAGCAACAACCCAATTCAAAACCCGGCATCCCGGCAATTGGTGATCAGGCGCCAGATTTTACTATGAATGACGAAAACGGAACGGCAGTATCACTTAGTTCATTTAAAGGCAAATATGTACTGGTAGATTTTTGGGCAAGCTGGTGTGGCCCATGCAGGGCAGAAAACCCCAATGTAGTTGCTGCTTACCATAAATTTAAAAACAAAAATTTTACCATACTGGGTGTGTCGCTTGATGAAAGCAAAGACAAATGGCTTAAAGCAATAAAAACTGATAACCTTGCCTGGAAACAGGTGAGTGATTTAAAAGGCTGGGGAAATGCCACCGTAGGCCTTTATGGGTTCGATGGCATTCCTTATAATGTATTGCTGGATCCATCAGGAAAAATAATTGCTACGGAATTAAGAGGAAGTGAATTATTTTCTTTACTGGAGAAAACATTAAAATAATTTTTGCACAAAAGTAGAGTCGCCAATTGGCGGCTTTTTTATAGCGCTAAAATGAACTAATTATCAGCGTTTCATTTTTACCTGGTAAAGAATTCCAAAATATCCCAGCACACCACCTGCACCATCACCAACGCCTAACTGCATATTTAATGTAAGTTCCTGTGCGCAGGCAGAGTAAGTTCCCGGGCCGCTTGTTGCATAAGGCCTTACCGCTACGGGCAAGCCGGCATAGGCAGCGTTTAAGCTTCCGGCATCGCTGCCGGGAATGGCATTTTGCGCAATAACTGTAGTTGTACGGTTGTTGGGGTCTGTCCAATCTAAGGTAAATGAAATTGGGCCCCAACCGCTATCAAAAATATTTTCCACTACTGCGGTTGCCGAAGTAGGCCCTGCAGGTGATGTAGAAGATATAGAAGTTGTATATGGCCCGTAAGCACTGGTTCCTAAAGTTTCGTTGGTATTGTTATAATCGCCCTGCAGGATGCTTATTAACGGGTTGGCTTCATCGCAACTTGGCATTAAGTTAATTACACAGGAATCTGCATCTACAAAAGATTTCACTTCGGGCTTAAACCTTAAAATCAACTGATGTGTACCGCCGTTTAGCGCTGCATAATCACCAAAAATTTTAAAACTATCCAATACCTGGCCGGCTGGTATAATTACAAATTTTTCAGGAATGGTATATTCCACACCTTCTACTGCACCTGTGGGGGAGCTTACGGTAAATTCAATTTTGGTATCGGTGGTTACCGCCCTGCTTACACCTATGGTTCCTGTGTAAGAGTCGCCGGTTACATTTTCTACAAAGTAATTATCGCTTGTTTTTGTAAACAATGCCGCATCCTGGTTGGCTGTATTTATATAAGCTTCTTTTTTACAGCTTGTAAATAAAAGGCCGAAAGCTAAAGTAGCCAAACTGAGTTTAAAAATATTTGAAGTATTCATATTGATATATAAAATTTAATAACCCGGGTTTTGTGTAAAATTAGTATTATAGTTTATTTCATCTACAGGGTAAGGAAGTTGGTAAAGTTTACTGCCCAAAGGAATTGTAAGCGTTACATAAGGCGTTCCGGTACCATCTGCTCTTTCTCCAAAACTACCATCTCTTTGCACGGGGATATTTCTTCTTTTTAAATCAAAAAAACGGTCTCCTTCAAATGCCATTTCAAGCCTGTGCTCCAGGTAAATTTCATTGATAAGCGCTGTGCCGGAAAGTGTTACCGGGGTATATGAAAAATATCGGTTGGATTTTAATGTATTTAAATCGGCAAGTGCAGATGTTTCATTATTTAATTTAAAATAGGCTTCAGCCCTGTTGAGTAAAACTTCTGCGCCACGTATTGCTTTGTAATCTACAACACCTGCAGGGTCGCCATTTGTTCTGCCATTGTATTTTATTATATGGTTATAAAGCACCCCATTATAAGCGCTGGATTCAATATAGGCAGAAGCCCTGATATCGTCAATAGTAAATAACTGATTTAAATTATATTCCACTACATACTCCGATTTTCTTTGTCCGCCCACGGTTTGATAGTAATTCACACCCTGGCTGTTTAAGTTATCTGTTTTCGTATTTTTTATTTTAAAGAAAACACCATCTTCGGAATTATCCTGCCAAATTTTAATAAAGTTGGCCAGGGAAGTAACTTCAGTTGCACTGCCCAATGCATCATTTGAAGCCGTAACACATTTTTGCCATTCGCCCCTGTATAAATAAATTTTTGAAAGCAAACCCGATACCGCTCTTTTGGTAAACTTTGTATTGGTTGTAGTAGAAGTGCTAACTAAAATTTTAGCGGCTTCTAAATCGGCAACTAGTTTATCGTAAAAAACAGTTACCGGTTCCTTTGCAGGAAGTATCGTAGGATCGGTAGCGATTACATACGGCAACACACTATCGGTAGCGGCAGCATTGGTATAGGTTTTGGCAAAAATCCTGGCCATGTCAAAATAAATCATTGCCCTTGCTGCAAGCGCTTCGCCCTTGATATTGTCTTTAAATGTTCCGGCAGCAAAATTGTCTATATTTTCCAAAATAGCATTTGCCCTGCGTACTACGGAATAGCCGTTGTTAAAAAATGAACTGTAAGTGCTTTCGCCGGTATAAAGCCATTGACCAAATGTTTTTAAGGTTAAACGGCCCTGCTGGTTGATGATTATATTATCGGCAAGTACATCGCCCATTATATTGGCAACATCGCCTGCGTACATTCCCCTTAAGCCGCTGTAAAGGCCGTTTAAAGCCAGGGTAACATCGGCTTCGGTATTAAAAGCCTGTGAGGTTTCTATCTGGTTATAAGGGTACAACTCCAGTTGGTCTTTTTTGCAAGATGCCAGCAGTGCAACCCCACAAAAGATGATCATTAATTTTTTCATTTCTATTAAATTAAGTTCGATTAGTTTTTAAGATTTTGGGTTTTTAAAACCTGATATCAATACCGGTTGTGATTGCCCGCAACTGAGGTTGTGCAAACAGGTTGTATAAACCGGGTGAAACCAGGCCACTTTCGTTATTGGCTTCTCCTACTTCGGGTAAGCCTTTAAATTTAGTCCATATTGCAAGGTTGGTTCCCTGAACATAAAACCTTAATGATTTAATATTAAACTTATTGGTTACCTTAATGGAAGGTGTGGTATAAGAGAGCGTAACATCTCTCAAAGAAACATAATCTCCTTTTTGCAAATACTTATCCGAATCGTAAGTGATGCGCTGTGTAGCATCGTTTAAGTTGGCATAACGAACAATATCTCCTGGTTTTTTCCAATAATTGATGGCTTCGGAATATTGCTGATCTGAAACGCTTTCTCCTTCGCTTGCGCCAATAGAATATACATAATTCATAATGTAGTTACCACCGGAATAATAAAATTGTGTGCTTAATTCAAAGCCTTTATAAGTAGCCTGCAGGCCAAAGCTTCCATAATATTTAACCTGCGGCGTTTTACCGCTTAACAATACTGCATCACTCGTTGAATAGTTTTCTGTAAGCTGGCCATCTTTGGTGTAATACATATTTCTTCCTGTGGAAGGATTAACACCTGCCCAACGAACCATAAAGTAGGTATAGACAGGTTCACCAATTTTAAACCTTGATAAGGTTTGCGGCACGTCATCGTCGTAAAGGTTGGTTATTTTATTATCGTTATGTGAGTATGAGCCGAAAATATTGAGTTTGCCTCCATTATACTTTAATATATCGCCACTTAACATGATCTCAAAACCTTTATTGGTAATATTACCTATGTTACTTTGGTAGCCTGAAAAGCCTGTGGTATAAGATACGTTTTTAGGATATAGTAACCCATTTGTTTTACGATTGTAAAGGTCAATACTACCGGTAAGCCTGTTTTGGAAAAAGCCGAAATCTATTCCAATATCTTTCTTTTTATTTTCTTCCCAGGTAAGGTCAGCATTGGGAAGGCGTGCCGGAACAGCAGCTGGTGCATTATTGTATTTTGCTGTAAGTGCATATGTACCCAGGTTATCATACAAGCCAGTAGGTACGGTACCCGTAGTACCCATAGATGCCCTAAGCCTCAATTGAGAAAGGAAACCAGCCTTTATAAATTTTTCTTTCAATAGATCCCATTGTACTCCAATTGCCCAAAAGTTGGCAAAGCGCTGATTGGCGCCAAAGCGTGATGAGCCATCCCTCCTGCCGCTAAGGTTTAAAAAATATTTTCCCTGGTAATTATAATTGGCAGCGGCTATATAACTTAATATTGCCCAGTCGGCCCTGCTGGTAGAAGCTGTTTGTGGCGAACCGGCGTTATCCTGCGTTGTTACGGTAGAAGTAGGCATACCACGGGAAGCTAATGTATAGCTGTGAAATTTATTTTTGGTAAATTCCATACCGGTTAATAAAGAAAGGTTATGGTTGGCAGCAATGGTTTTTTTCCATCCTAGTGTATTTGAAAACACATAAGTAAAATCTGAGTTGCCTGCATCGGTTTTTTGGTTATATCCTAAAATTGCGGCAAGGTTGGAGTTGGGTTGTAAATAATTTTCCTGGGCCAAAGTATTATAGTTAATACCCAACTGGCTCCTGAAATTAAGGTCTTTTACAATCATTACATCTCCAAAAACGCTGGCAAAAGTAGAGAGCCTGTTCAGCACACTTGGGTTATGATCTGTACCTTCTATGGGTGAATAACCGGTATGTGTTGTATTGTATTTTCCATTGCTTTGATATAAAGGCTCGTAGTTATTAAAAATAAATAATGCAGCATAAGCATTTTGGGTATTATACAGGTTGCGTATATTATTTTCCTGGCTGTAAGTAACGCCAATATTTGAACCCATTTTAAACGATTCGCTGGCATTGTATTCCACATTTATCCTACCTCCTTTTTTGTTCCAGTAAGAACCGTACATAATACCATCGTTATCGCTTTTATTTAATGAAAAATAGTACCGGAATTTATCGGATGAGCCAGATACGGCAATTTCATGCGTTTGCACATTGGCATTTTTTTGCAAAAGGTACTGGCTCCAATCACCTACACTGCGGTTTTCGAGCAAATCCCAAAGCCCGGTGCGGTTTTGCTCGCTTAAATTAAACAGGTTGGAGCCTGCGGTAAAAGCCCCGCTGGCAACCCGGTTGCTAATCATAGAATCGAGGTATTGGTTGGTAAACCCTGCTTCAAACTCGTACTGAAGTTTTTCCCTGCCTGTCATAAACCGCAAATTCTTTAAATCCTGTGCATTTACGTAACCGTTTTGAAAGGAATAACGTACTTCTAATTTTCCACGCCCTTTTTTTGTGGTTATTAATATTACGCCGTTGGCTGCCCTTGAACCATATATCGCTTGTGATGATGCATCTTTTAATATGGATACTTCATCAATATCATTTGGGTTGAGCATACTGTACGCTACACTGCTAATAGGCGTGCCATCTAATAATATCAATGGCTCGTTGGTTGCATTAATTGAGCCCGTACCTCTTATTCTTATATAGCCATTTGAGCCGGGGCGGCCGCTTTGGCCGGTTACCTGTACGCCTGTAGATTTACCTTGAAGCAATTGGGTGAATGAGCCAATAGGTTTTTGGGCTACTTCTTTACCGCCAACATTTACTACACTTCCCGGAATATCTCTTTTAGCTACTTTTTGATAGCCCACAATTATTACTTCGGTTAAAGACTGATCGGCAATATTTAAAGCAACATCAAAATTTGTTGCCTTATCAATTGCAATGGTACGGGTTTCTTTACCTACCGATGATATTTCAATTTGTTTTGCATTTGCAGGAACCTTTAGTGTAAAAGTTCCGTCTGCATTTGTAGAGGTGCCGGCAGTAGAACCTTTTACTACAACAGAAGCGCCGTTTAATGGGTTGCCTTTATCGTCGGTTACTTTACCGGTAATGGTTTTTTCCTGTGCTTGCATGGTTATGGATATACACAGCAATACACATAACAGTAGTAAGATTTTCTTCATGATAGTTTCTTCTTGTAATTAATTATTGCAAAATAAAGCTTTTTTTTCTTTTACCTTTCTTTAAGAGACAATTAGTTTTTGGTTTTGCTGCTTTAAAAATCATTTCTTTTTAGCTACCAGCAGCACCGGCAGTAAAACCAGGTTAGTGATTGTTGCAATCAATAAGGTAAGCGAAGTAAGCCAGCCGAGGGCAAAAGTTCCACCAAAACTGCTGGCACAAAAAATTACAAAACCGGCAATTAAAACAAGAGAAGTATATATAATGCTTAAGCCGGTTTGCTGAATTGTTTTAGAAACGGTTTCTATTGCATTTTTATTGTTGTGGGGTAGCTCCTGTTTGTAATTCACTAAAAACCTGATGGTTATATCTACCGCAATACCCAGGGCCACACTAAAAACAAGCACTGTACTGGGCTTAAAACTTACACCTGCCCAGCCCATAATACCAGCAGTAATGAGCAAAGGAATTAAATTAGGTATGAGTGAACAATATAAAATACGAAAGGATTTAAATAAATACAGCATAGCCACAGCTATTAATAAAAATGCCCAAAAAATACTTTCTTTTAACCCATTTATAATAAACTTACTGCCTTCTAAAAATGTAATACTGGTGCCGGTAAGTTTTATGGTATAAGTGCTGTCAAATAATTTATTTGCCTTTTGATTAATGGTATCCAGGATCTTGGGCAACGCCCTTGTACCTACATCAGCCATGCCAATGCTTAGCCTTGTAGATTGCTTTGAAGAATCTAAAAAAGAGCGCATGATCTTTGACAGGTTATCTTTTGCATTTTGGTTGCCATCGTTTTTTGCCCTGAGGTAATCAGCTACAAAAGCGCCATCAAAATTATTAGGCAACATATAGTATGCTGAATCGCCTTCATAAAACGCCTGCTTGGCAAATTTTAAAGCTTCGGTAATGCCTAAAGGCCTGCTCATACCAGGCTGTACTTTTATAAACTGTGCCAAAGAATCTACTTTTTCAAAAACCCTCAAAGCCTTCATGCCACTAATTCCCCTTGGTTTATGGGTAGTTATTACAATATCCAAAGGCATTACTCCTTTAAAGTTCTTTTCAAAAAATTTAAGATCGGTATAAATTTTATCTGTTTTAGGCAGGTCATCTACTATATACGCCTCCGATTTTAACCGCAGCATACCCGCTGCCGAAAACAGTATAAGAAAAACGGTTACTGCATAAATTATTTTTTTATGGTGCAATACCCAATTTTCAATTTTACACAAAAAACCGGTAACCCAGCGGTTGTCCAGGTATTTTAATTGCTTTGGCTTAGGCGCAGGCAGGTAACTCAAAACAGCCGGCAATAAAATAAATGAAATCACAAAAATGAGCATAATACTCAGCCCGGCCACTACGCCAAACTCTTTAAGCAGGCTGCTCTGCGTAAATGCAAAAACGGCAAAGCCAATGGCTGCCGTAATATTACAAAACAAGGTTACCACACCCATTTTGCTTACCATTTCTATTAAGGCAGATGTTTTATCGCCGCTTTGCAAAAAAGCCGTATGGTATTTATTAATAAAATAAATACAATTGGGGATGCCAATTACTACAACAAGCGGCGGCGCCAAAGCCGTAAGCAAAGAAATTTTATAGCCTAATAAATACATTATTCCTACCGTGCAAATAACACCGGAAACTACCACCAGCATTGATAATAGCGTATTACCAAAAGAGCGAAAAAACAAAAACAAGATTACCACACTCAGCAACAAAGAAGCCAGCAGGAAAAACTGCATTTCTTTTTGGATGCGGTCTGCAACAACCGTTCTTATTAAGGGCAGGCCGCTTACATGGGTTTCAATTTTTGTGTTGTTTTGAAACTCCTGAACCGCTTTATTGATTTGTGCAATAATAAATGTACGCTTTGGGGAGTTTAATGAATCATGGTTTATCCGCACACCTATTAAGTAGGCATTCGTTTGCGGATTGTATAATAATGATTGATAAAATGGAAGATTGAGAAATACTGCTTTGGCACTATCAAGGGCTTGCTGGCTTGCAAGGCTATCCGCAAATATTTTTTGGGAAACCAGTTTTTCACCGAGGGAATCTTTATAAAGGTTTACGGCAAATGGCACGCTCATTACATCTTCTACATCGGCAACATTTTTTAGTTTTTGATGTAGCAAACGGTATTGTTGAAACACAGGCAATTCAAAAATTTTATTGCTTTGTACACCTACCACAAGCAGGTTTCCGTCGTCGCCAAATTTTTCTTTAAAAGAAAGATAATCTTTGTAAATAGGGTTATCTATAGGAATAGCTTTAGCAAATTCGTAACTAAGCTTTACCTTACTTGCAAAATAACCCATGAGTACAGTAGCCATAAATAAACAAACCAATAGCACCAGTTTATACCTAAGAACAAAATTTGCCAGTTTACGCCACATGTATTTATATTGTAGTTAATGAAAATTTTATTTTGCAAAGAAAGTTTATTTATGTGGTATTTTTAGAAGGTTTATAGGGCTTAGCGCAAAGTATATAACACAAGAAATTCACCTGGGCCTACCGGTTGTTTCTAAGCTTTCCCATCCTCCTCTAAACTTCCATAAATCTTTCTATTATAAAATCACCAGTAATGACGCACAAAACAAAAGCAATAATTTTACGCAGCATAAAATATGGCGAAGCCAGCCTGGTAGTAACTGCATTTACTGAATTATTTGGCATACAAACTTATTTGGTTAACGGCGTAAGGGCTTCCAATAAAAAAACCAATAACGCTGCCTGTTTTCAGCCATCTGCAATATTGGGTATGGAGGTTTACCACAACGAATTAAAAAAAATGCATCGCATCAAGGAATATGGGTTTGCACATTTATACCAAAATATTTTGAGTAGTGTAATTAAATACAGCGTGGCATTATTTATGGTTGAACTGCTGTACAAAACCTTAAAACAACCCGAAAATAACCCTGCCCTTTTTAATTTTTGTGAAGACGCATTAATGCATTTAGATGAGGCGTCAGCAACTGTAACTGCAAATTTTCCTTTATTTTTTACCTTACACTTATCGTATTTTTTTGGTTTTAAAATAAATGAAGAAGGTTCAGGGGAAGCAAATAGCTTTATTGACCTGCAGGAAGGTTGCTTTACCTCAGTTCTACCCAACCATCCGCATTTTTTAGCAGGTGAAGATGTAAAGATTACCTCGGAATTATTAAAAACCATGCAGCCTGCCGAACTTGATAGCCTGCAACTCAATAAGCAAAAACGCAAACACCTGCTTGCAAAATACCTGGAATACTATCAATTGCAGCATCATAATTTTGGGCAAATGAAAACCCTTGCCGTGCTTGAAGAAGTTTTAAGCAACTAAAATTATATTTTAACAAAAAAAACTGTACTGG
Source organism: Chitinophagaceae bacterium (assembly GCA_016699815.1). Taxonomy (NCBI): domain Bacteria; kingdom Pseudomonadati; phylum Bacteroidota; class Chitinophagia; order Chitinophagales; family Chitinophagaceae; species Chitinophagaceae bacterium. Next base: position 1,283,632 of record CP065012.1, read on the forward strand.
TTATTCTCACAAATCGTCTAATTTTAATGTAAATATGCAACAAAATTGGATAGTCAAATTACCTCAATACTTTTATCGGTGTGCGTGGGGCTTGGCATTGCCGCCGCAACGGGCTTTCGCATTTTTTTACCCATGCTTATTGGCAATGTGACTTCGCTGATGGGTTGGTACCATTTTAGCGATAGTTTTTCCTGGATGGGGAGCTGGACGGCTTTTGCCATACTCTCCTCTGCAACTGTAGCAGAAATTGTTGCGTATTATGTGCCTTTTTTAGACAATCTTTTAGATAAAATTGCCCTTCCACTTGCCGTTGGTGCAGGTACGCTCATCAGCACTTCGTATATGAGCGATGAAATGGCAACGCCGCTTAAATGGGGCCTTGGCCTTATTGCTGGTGGTGGCGCAGCCGGCTTAATACATACCGCAATGGGAATGCTGCGGCTGGGCTCAAGCGCAGGTACGGCCGGCACGGCAAACCCTATTGTAACCACCGGCGAAAACGGCGCTGCTGCAACCCTTTCCATACTGGCATTTGTAATACCAGTGGTAATTGCCATTGCGGTAATTATTCTATTGGTATTTGTGGTAAAAAAATTGTGGCGGTACTTTGGCAGTAAGAAGAAGAATGAGTGCGCTTAAAATTGATTTTCGATTTTGATACTCAATTAAAATATTTTAGAACTTTTGTTTTGTCTTTTTACCATTATTTCACTCCATTTAAAATGAATGTAAATAGGCTTAGGTATCACTCCGTTTACTGTAGGTGCTAAGTGGTACTCCGCATCCGTCAACTTCGTTTAGAGAAAAATATGTCGCAGGAAGACCTTGCTTTTGAGTGCGATTATGCTGATTTTTCTCAAATTAACCGCATTGAACTTGGGAAAGTTAACTTTTCTGTTTCTTATTTAAGTACCATTGCAACAGCATTAGCTATTCCAATTTCCAGCTTTTTTGAATGATCCCTGAAATTACAAAACCCGTTTACTCTGTTTTCCTTCAACAATCACTACTCCAGGTTTTTTCCCTTTTTCAAAACTACCCAATTCGTCATCCATACCCAGCGCTTTGGCGCCATTAATGGTGGCCCATTGCAGCAGGGTTTCAAGGTTAATTTGAGGGAAATGCTTTTGCAAAATATTTATTTCGTCCATCATACTCAACGCATAGTTACTGGCAAGGCTATCGGTGCCGATAACTATGCTGCAATTATTTTTTATGAGCAAATTCACCGGTGGCAGCACATTTTCTATATACCTATTGGCATTGGCACAAAGGCAAAAATGCAGCTTGTTATTTTGATATTTTGCAAAAAGCACATCTTCATTATTAATAAAATTATTATGCACTGCAATAATATTTTGGCCTTGAGTAAAAAAGGGCAGCCAGCTTTGCAAACTGGTTTTTCCTGTAGGTTCAAAACCGCCAATATCAATTCCCAGGCTTTTATACAGATTTATAAAATTGCCCGATTTGAATTGGTAAAACTCGTTTTCTGCCTTTGTTTCCTGGTTGTGTATGGAAATTACCTGGCCTTTTGTATGGATATTTATTAAGGCAAATAAATTTTTTGAAACCGAATAGGGTGCATGAGGACAAACAGAAGAATTTTTTACAGCAAATTGCCTGAGCAATTCCTGCATTTCTGCCAACCTTTTTTTGGCCGTAGAATCTACAAAGCCCGAAACCTCTATAAAATTATGCCAGCGTATTTTACTCTTGTTTTTTAAAGTTATACTATCGGCAGTATTACAAATATCGCCAACGGCTACAATGCCGCTTTCGTACATTTTTGCATCCGCTTTTTGCATGGCTGCTGCTTTTTCTTCCTCAGTAACATGCCGTAGTTTCATTACCTGTTGCACAAATTCTACCAGGCCTGTTTTTTCAGGTATTTTTCCTTTCAAATGGCTCAGTTCAATATGGCAATGGGCATTTACAAAGCCGGGGCAAAGTATGCCTTCAAAATATTGAATATCATCCCCGGCATTTTCAATTTTGGCTATTTCCAAAATGGTTCCATCTGCATGGGTTATTAATACATGGCCCGGGCCAAGCAGTTTATAGCCGGTAAAAATATTTGCAGCGCTAAATTTTTGATTCAAGATGCTAACTTAAGATAATGTAAATTTGCTGCCGTTTTAGCAGCCTTTACTGTTTACAAAGTTAGGTTGCAGGTTTTACTAAAACCAGTTGTGTTTTTTAACTATAAAAAGATTTATGATAGATAGATTAGATGCCATAAAAGCAAAATTTACCGATTTGGGTGTGGCGCTCACCAACCCTGCTGTGGTTGCCGATACAAAAAAATTTGTTTCAATAAGTAAGGAATACCGCAGCCTGGAAAAAATTGTGCAGGCCCGTGATGCCTATGTAAAACTGCTGGATGATATAGCCTTTAATAAAGAAGTGCTCAACGCCGATGATGAAGAAATGAGGGAAATGGCCAAGATGGAACTGCCTGCTTTGGAAGAAAAAAAGGAAGAGCAGGAGCGCCAGCTCCGCAATCTTTTAATACCCAAAGACCCTTACGATGAAAAAAATGCCATACTGGAAATAAGGGCCGGAACCGGTGGTGATGAAGCCTCGCTTTTTGCCGGCAACCTGTTTCGTATGTATTTAAAATATTGCGAAAAGCGTGGCTGGAAAACCGCATTACTCAGCGAAAGCGAAGGCACTGTAGGCGGTTTTAAAGAAGTACAGCTTGAAGTAACCGGTGATGATGTTTACGGCATATTAAAATTTGAAAGCGGCGTACACCGTGTGCAGCGTGTGCCCGATACCGAAGCCTCAGGCAGGGTGCATACCAGCGCAGCTACCGTAGCCGTAATGCCCGAAGCCGAAGAAGTGGATTTTGAATTGAAAGATAGCGATGTAAAAATGGAAACTGCCCGAAGCGGCGGTGCAGGTGGGCAAAATGTAAACAAAGTAGAAACCAAGGTATTTCTTACCCATATACCAAGTGGTGTAACCGTAGTATGCCAAACGGAGCGCACCCAACTTGCCAACAGAGGAAAAGCAATGGATATGCTCCGTACCAAACTTTACGATGAGCAGGTACGCAAGCAGGAAGAAGAGATTTCCAAACGCAGAAAAAGCCTCGTAAGCACCGGCGACCGTAGCGCAAAAATTCGCACTTATAATTTTCCACAGGGCAGGGTAACCGACCACCGCATTGGCCTTACCTCTTATAACCTCGATGCAGTACTTAATGGAGATTTACAGGAATTTATTGAGGCCCTGCAATTTGCCGAAAATGCCGAAAAACTCACTACGCAATAACCTGGTTTTTGTATTTATATATTTTTTTATTGTTAGTTATTGAAAATTAATGAAGTAGAAATTTTATGCTTTTTTTGTTAGCAGTTATTTAACATTTTGCCTTTAATCTTTGGCACTTTGTTTGCCGTCTTATATATAGAACAAGTTAATTAGAAATTTTCTCATAAGCAGTTAGTTTTGGTAAACAACCTCCTGTTTCTACAGGAGGTTTTGCTTTTTTGGCATTGGCAAAAAATAATACATCTATATATAATAATGAGAAGGCATTATATGCCAAGCCACAAACCCATTAACTTTACCGTTTAAAATTCAACATAATTGGCTACGCAACAAAAAGAGAGAACTGCATTTTTTAAAAAAATAAAAGGTATAGGTACAGGCGCTCAAACAGAAATGAGCTTTATTGATCACCTTGAAGAATTGCGCTGGCATATTGTTCGGTCCTTGTTGGTTTGGCTTGCGGGTGCCATAGTTATTTTTATTTTTACAGACTGGGTTTTTGATAATATTATTACTGCACCTGCACGCCAGGGCTTTATTACCTACAAGTTATTTTGCAATTTAGGCTATAAATTGGGCCTGGGAGATACACTTTGTATGCCGCCCATAAACCTTACCCTGCAGGGAACTACGGTAAGCGGCCCGTTTATGTCGGCTATTAATATTGCCATGGTTGGCGGCATAGTGCTGGCTTTTCCTTATTTGTTTTGGGAGCTTTGGCGTTTTGTAAAGCCTGCCTTATCCAGCAAAGAGGTAAAGTATGCCAGGGGAAGCATTTTTTGGGTTTCTTTATGTTTCTTTACCGGCGTGGCTTTTGGCTATTATTTACTGGCTCCCTTTACTTTTAATTTTTTAGCCAATTTTAAATTGGGCACTACCAGTATTTACGTTTACCGGCCTACACTTGATGATTATATTGAATCGCTTACCAACCTTTTATTGGGTTGCGGGCTTGCATTTGAGCTGCCGGTATTGGCCTATGTACTAGCAAAAATTGGTTTAATAAATGCTGGTTTTTTAAAAAAATACCGCAAATACGCCCTGGTAGTCATCCTGCTTCTGGCAGCCATTATTACGCCTTCGCCGGATTGGACCAGCCAGGTAATTGTGGCCTTACCGCTTTTATTATTGTACGAATTAAGCGTACTTATTGCCGCAAGGGTAGATAAAAAAAGAAAATTAGAAGAAAAGCAATGGGAATAGTTTTTGAATAAATCCATTTTTCACTTTCTAAAAAAATAACCCGGGCTATATTAATCTGCAACAGAAAAAAGGCAAAACACTTGCTACATGCAATCATCTCCTTAACTTGCACCCTCATTTAACCTTTCCTTAACCGAGCTGGCCTATATTTTTGCGCCACATGAAGCAGATTATGAGAAAATTATCCCTGTTCGTTTTGGCTTTTACTGCCCTTTTTACCGCATTTGCACAAGAAACTGCAAAAGCGCCAAAGCAAAAAAAAGTATATAACCTTACCGACCGTTCCGGCGACCATATTATGTTTCAGATTGCGGCAAATTTTTGGCCCGGGGTTCCGGATAGTATTAGCAGCCATATTAAAGGTTTTAACCGCAGCGCCAACCTTTACGTAATGCTTAATAAGCCCTTTAAAAGCAACCCACAATACAGTTTTGCTTTTGGAGCAGGTATTAGCACATCAAATATTTATTTTAAAAATATGGAAGTAGGTATTACAGCCACAACGCCTACCATGCCATTTAAAGCAACCGACAGTACCAATCATTTTAAAAAATATAAACTTACTACCGCATACCTTGAAATCCCTATAGAATTCCGATTTACCTCCAACCCCGAAACGCCGTCCAAAGCATGGAAAGTTGCCCTTGGCGCTAAAGTAGGCACCATGATAAATGCCCACACAAAGGGCAAAAACCTGTTAGGCTCCAATGGGGGAACCATTAATGAATTCACTCAAAAAATGGGCTCCAAATCATTCTTTAATACCACAAGGCTTTCAGCAACGGCAAGAGTAGGCTATGGAAATTTTTCTTTGTTTAGTTCCTTTGCCTTGGGCAATTTGTTTAAAGATGGTGTTGCCCACCCGGTAAAACCTTTTCAAATAGGCCTGTGCCTAAGTGGCTTATAAAATAAAACCGTATTTTACCGTTCATCGAAACTTAATGCTGCTTTAGTTTCTTAAATTTGCGGCTCATTGTTGAAAAACCGGGTTTTTCCCTTATGAGTGATGCAATAAAACACGAATGTGGCCTGGCGCTCATTCGGCTCCGAAAGCCTTTTAGCTTTTACCAGCAAAAATATAAAACGGCATTGTATGGCCTCAATAAGCTGTACCTGCTTATGGAAAAGCAACACAACCGTGGCCAGGATGGCGCAGGAATTGCTGCCGTAAAATTAAATACCGAGCCAGGTTATCCTTTCATGTACCGCCTGCGCAGCAATGCTTCACAATCCATTGCCCAGGTTTTTGGGCAAATAGCCAACGAAATAGAAGAAGTAGAATCCTACCAGCCCGATATAAAAAATTATCCCGGGCTTTTAAAAGGCCATATACCTGCAATGGGAGAATTGCTCCTGGGCCACCTGCGCTATGGCACGCAAGGAAAAAATGATGTAAACTATTGCCATCCTTTTATTAAAAAAAACACCATACCTGCAAGAAACCTTACCCTTGCCGGAAATTTTAACCTGGTAAATACCGAAGAACTTTTTGATTTGCTCAATATAATGCCCGGCGATTTTCAAAAACAAAGCGACCTGGCAGCAATGATGGAAGTGATTCATCATTTTTTAGTAAAAGCCGATGAAGACAATCCAGGGAATATAAATATTAGCGCAGTATTAAAAAAAGCCGTTTCTATGTTTGACGGCGGTTTTCATGTAGGCGGGCTTGTAGGCAACGGCGATTGCTTTGTAATGAGGGATGCGCACGGCATTAGGCCATCTTATTATTATATCAATGATGAAATTGTGGTAGCCGCAAGCGAAAGGGTTGCCATAAGAACAGCATTTAATGTTGCAGAAAATGATGTGCTGGAACTTATGCCCGGCTGTGCATTAATAGTAAAAGCAGATGGGCGTTGCACAGTGGAGCAAATTGTACCCGCATTAGAAAGAAAAGCCTGCAGTTTTGAACGCATTTATTTTAGCCGTGGCAACGATGAGAGTATTTACAAAGAAAGAAATGCCCTGGGCTACAACCTAAGCTCAATTGTATTAAAAGCTATTAACTACGACCTTAAAAACACTATTTTTTCTTTTATACCCAATACCGCCGAAACAGCTTTTTACGGCTTAATAAAAGGAGCAGAGGATTATCTCAATAAAATAAAAACAGAACGCATCCTTAGCTGGGGCAAAGATTTTGACGAGGAAAAACTCACCGAAATGATCAACCGCAGGGTGAGGATTGAAAAGATTGCCATTAAAGATGTAAAACTCCGCACTTTTATTACGCAGGACAGCAGCCGGGACGAAATGGTGCAGCATGTGTATGATATTGCTTACGGAACCGTAAAAAGAAATACCGATACCCTGGTAATTATAGATGATAGTATCGTAAGAGGAACCACACTGAAGCAAAGTATTATCAGGATGCTGAGCAGGCTTGGCCCCGAAAAAATTATTATTGTTTCTTCTGCACCGCAAATACGCTACCCCGATTGCTATGGAATTGATATGAGCAAAATGGGCGACTTTGTGGCTTTTCGTGCCGCTATTGCCTTACTTAAAGAAAGAAAAATGGAAACCCTGCTCACCAATTTACTGGAAGAATGCCGGGAAATGCAGCGCAACAATAAATTGCATACCGAAAATGTAGTACGCAAAATTTACCAGCCTTTTACTGCCGAAGAAATTGCCGGTAAAATTGCAACACTTATTACACCCGAAGACATAAAAATTCCCGTACAGGTAATTTATCAAACCATCGAAACCCTGCATGAGAGCTGCCCTCACAATACAGGCGACTGGTATTTTACCGGCAATTACCCTACGGCCGGCGGCAACAAGGTTTGCAATAAAGCCTTTATGAATTATATGGAAGGCAAAAATGTAAGAGGTTATTAAATAAAAAAATTCAAATACAGGTAAAGTATTTATGGCGCACCGCATCCATTTAAGCAAAGATAAAAAACTCAAAAAACTAGTAGATGCCCAGCCGGAGTATACACTCATGCGTAAAAAAAATATACACCTGCATTTATGCGGCTCCATTATAAGCCAGCAGTTAAGCACCAAAGTAGCCGAAGTAATTTATAAACGCTTTTTAGCTTTGTTTAATACCCAAAAACCCGGTATCCATCAAATACTTGCCCTACCATTTGATACTTTACGCAGCATTGGCCTCTCTAATGCCAAAACAAATTATGTGCATAATGTTTGCCGCTTTTTTTATGAAAATAAAATTACCGATGCAAAGCTGCACAAAATGAGCGATGAAGAATTTATAACATTTATTACCCAAATAAAAGGCATTGGCCAATGGACGGCAGAAATGCAACTGATGTTTACCCTGGGCAGGGAAGACGTATTTTCTACCGGCGACCTGGGCATACAGCAAGCCATGACAAGGCTTTACAAGCTGGATGCCGGCAATAAAAAAACCCTGCAGGAGCAAATGCTTTCCATTGCTGAAAAATGGCGGCCCTACCGCACTTATGCCTGCCGCTATTTATGGGATTGGAAGGATAACACGCACCTTCCCAAAAAGAAAGCGGAAAAGAAGAAGTAAATACCGGGGCCTGCAACTTTAGCGTAAGTTAGTTGAAAAATATTTTTTTAATTTTACTCCCATCCAAAAAGCCTGCATAATCCTGCTTTTAACGATTATTATTTACGCCTGCAATAAAGTTGATTTAACTTTAATTGGCAATACGCCTAATACAACCCAAAAAATTCTTTACAATACCTCCTGGCACAAATGCACAGGTAATAAGAGTAATGAATGAAATTAAAAAACGAAATGAACGCAAAGAATTTGTAACCAAATTTGCTATCCAAAACGGTTATCCTGTTTGGAACAAAGTATTAATGGGCACATCCCAAAAGCAGTATGCCCATGCAAGCCTTGCAGGCAATAGCCTCGATGGCGTTACCGATACCACTATTTTAATACCCTTTGTAATGGAAGGCGAATTTAGCGTAAAAGGTTTTATACGTGCAACGCTCAACGATAGCGTAAGCCTTAGCTACTCCCTTGCCAAAGATTATAAAGCTTACGAAGAAAAATTAGATAATTCAAAAACCGCATCTTCGGCATTTGCCATGCTGAGTATGGCATTAAATAAAATAGTGTTCAATGAAGAGTATTATAAAATAACCAACCCAAAAATTTTAAGTACCGATACGGCTCATATAGCAACGCAAAAAATTAAACTTAATGAAATAAATTTTTCAATTACAGATAGTGCAAATATGAGATACCTAATCTTATGTAGTTCATTTACACAAACGCAAGCGGTTTGCGGCACTCCGGGGCTGCTGTATGTAGTGACGAAGATGGATGTGATGCAGGATCTTGCCCAACAAATTCATGCCATTTGGTTACAACTACAACAAATATTTGTACTGGTATAGATTATCCCGATATACTTGGCTCAACAGGAGGCGGCTCAACGGGTGAAGGCGGCGGAAGCAATGGCGGTGGGCCAATACCTTATGTTTACCCCTGCGAAGGCACACAAAACAACCCAGCTCCTTTTACCGCAACCAATAATATAGAAGACCCCGGGGATTGCCCCGAACCGGGAGAAGGCGATGGGTGGATACCCTGGCAGGATGAGCCTCAAACGCCTTGTGAAATAGCACAAAATGCAGCTAAAAAAATGGACACGCTTTTTAATGCAAGTAAAGCTGACTCTGTTTTGAACACTATTCCCAATTTGTCTACAGAAACCAAGGAAAAAGGATTTGCCATTTATCAGAATATTATAATAAACCCATTTAACCCTACTGATACCAGTGTTACCGGATATAGCTGCGGTGACGTACAAACAGGCACTGATTCTTCAATTCTTATTGAGTACATCTACAATCCTAATACTAAACGGCCAATTACATGGCTGCACACTCATAATAAAGATGGATATTCTGCACAATCTGCAAAAGACATCTATGAACTTTTAGAGGATAATTTATCAAACTCAAATTTCCAGGGAGCTTTTGTTGCAGCGGCAGATGGCAGCCAATATGCCATTACTGTTACCAACGATTCATTAGCAAACCTGTTCACAAATACTAAAAGCATTTTTCTGGATGGTGCAAAATGGAATGAAACATCCAATATTGGAAAAGCGTTTAAAGAGGCAGAAAAATATTTTAAAAATGGGGATAGTACAAAAACAAATTATGCTTATGAAATGGCTATGGCAACGGTACTTAAGCAATTTAATGCAGGTGTTACACTCAATAAAAAAGATACCAATGGCAACTTTAAACCTATAGTTGTAAATACTATCATAGCAAATCACAACAAACCCAAGAAAAAGCAGTATGTACAAGATTGCTTATAATTATTTAACTTTAAACTATTACAAAATGAAAAAAATAATATTAATACCAATTTTATATATCAGCATTTTTAAGAATGCCAATTCACAGACTGTACCTGTTACAGATACATTGGCATATTTACAAACTATTGTTACCAATAAGGCTAATTATATCGGTCATCCTTTTTCAACACTTGCGAATAGTTTACAGATTCAAATAAAATCTTTTTTCCCATTTGCAAGTTTGCCATACGATAAAACAAAAGAAACGTCTACTGATTTTTCTTTTTACTTTCCCCTGAATGTAGACGAATTATATCTTACTTATCCATATTTAGTAATCTATTGGCAACCTTTTTTAAATACAAACCAATCTAATATCATTCAGCAAACCAATGATAACAAATGGCGATGTGTAAGCGTCCCCTTTTTTCGGTCAATCCAAAATTAGAGTTTTCTGTTCAGCTTTTTGTTTTTTTAATACTTTATCCACTAACCGGCTCTCTTCAATTTGAAAAGGATTTCCGTTCGCCGTTTGTGGATAAAGCTTTTGTGCATATTTTGAACATTGGCACCATTTTTCAGCAAACATCAGAGGCGATTGATATTGTAAGGATTTGTGCGGCCTCTCTGTGTTGTAATCCTGCCTCCATTTCTCACAATGTTCCCTTACTTCTCTCATTGTTGTAAATATATATGCGTTTAATAATTCACGGCGTATGCTCCCGTTTTTTCTTTCAATAAAAGCATTCTGCATTGGGCGACCTGGTTGTATAAACTGAAGTGTAATGTGTCGCTTACTGCACCATTCTTCTAATTTATGACTGATAAATTCAGGACCGTTATCCATCCTGATATTGGCAGGGCAACCCCGCTCTTGTACCAATCGCTCCAGCACCCTTATTACTCTTAGAGTAGGCAATGAAGTGTCAGTTTCTATTGCCAGAGATTCCCTGTTAAAATCTTCCAATACATTAAACAGGCGTATTTTTCGGCCATCCTGTAAACTATCATTCATAAAGTCTATGCTCCACATTTGGTTAAAACTTGTGGGTAGTGTTAAGGGTTGCTTTATCCTTTCCGGTAAACGTTTTTTGGGCTTGCGCCTGATGTTTAAATTCATTTTCCTATATACACGCCTCACTCGCTTATGATTCCAACCATAGCCACGGTTGCGCAGTCGATAAAAGCTTTGCCAAAAGCCAATAACCGGATGCTTCTTCACAAGTCCTTCAAGGGCATCCTCTATCTGAGAATCATCTTTTGTTTTAGCTGTATATTGAAAACTGCTCCGTGGTAGCTTCACGATTTTGCAAGCCTTGCTAACACTACAATGTGCTTCTTCTATTAGTTGAAACACAGCTTCTCTTTTGTCAGCAGGCGTTATAACTTTTTTCGATAAAACCTTTCATTGCCCGGTTCTCGAAAGTGAGCTCCGCTACTATTTTTTTGTACTGCGATAACTCCGCTTCCATTTCTTTTATGCGCTTTACATCACTGGTTTCCATGCCGCCATATTTGGCTTTCCAGTTGTAAAAGGTAGCATCGCTAATACCCAACTCACGGCAAACATCCTTGGCAGGTATGCCGCTTTCCTGTTTCTTAATTGAAGCCACTATCTGGCTTTCGGTAAATCTTGTTCTTTTCATAATTGACAATTTTAAAATTAAAGATTATTCTCTAATTTCAAACTGCCGAAGATTGGGGACGCTTACAGATGGAATTCAGATGCTTTATCGTTTTATTCAACAGGTATAATTAAGGATATTCAAATAAGAGAATAAAATTTAATTGTTTTTATAAACAGAATTCAAAATGGGCTGATTAATTATTATCAGCCCATTTTTTACAACTTTACTACAGCCAACAAAAGTATTTGCAAAAGCAGGGCTGAACGATGTAACATCAGCTGTGTGCAGGCATCAGCAGTGGTTCGGGCTCGTTCAATGTTCAGCTTTAGTTCTTAACTTCAACAACATATTTTCAAACGAGCATTTGTACCAAGCTGGACAATCAATGAATTTCCTGCCTTCGCAAATATTCCAACAGTAGATCCCGGCAATTGCCCACCCCCAACAGGTGGGCCGGGCTGGGTGCCGATACCGTGGCAGGATGAACCGTCTTCATTTGACCCCAATAATCCATGTAATGTAGTAGACTCTTTGTTGAAAACTACGGCATTTCCTATATTGCTTCACAAATTGCGAGATTCTACGATAAATAATTATGAAATTGGCTATTCTCAAGTAAATACACTAAGCCCAGCAAATTATTCAGAAACTTATTTTTCAGGGCAAAATGAAGTTGATGCGCTTGCGGTAAATGTAGTTTTAAATAATTCTTCAGATGGAGTGGCACATAATCATTATAACAGCCCGGACCGGCTGCATAATTTTAGCGCAGAAGATATTTACAAGCTGGCTTACTATTGGAGTATCGGCAAAATAAACAACCTGTCTAATTTTTCATATACAGTAGTTACAGATTCAACATCATACATTTTAATGATAGATGACCCGACTGCTTTTATATCTTTTGCACAGTCCTGGTTTAATAGTCAGGCGCATTTCGATTTTTTCAAAATTCATCTTTATAGAAATTATCATTATGGAGAACAAGGAAATTCAATTGCAGAAGATGAAAAGACATTTTTAAGCGCATTACAGGCCCCACCTTTAAATGGCGCAGGGCTTAAATTATTTCGTGAAAATAAAGAAATGAACAGTTTTACACCCATAAAAGTGTCTTCCACAGGGCAGTTAGTAACCAACCCCTGTAATTAACATAACATCCTTTATAAAATTATTAATTTTACTAAAATGAAACCAATCATAATTATTATATTTAGTTTCTTCCTTACTAAGAGCTCATTTACTCAAACAATTACAACCAACCCCCAACTGGATAAATTTGTAGGCGTATGGCGCTGGACAAGCGGAGCTGATACTGTGGAAATAACGCTGCAAAAGCAAGTATATATTCTTCAATTTACAAATAAGCACTCGGAAGTTCTTGTTGGTTGGCATCGTTACGTAAAAAATGGGGTACTCCAGCAGTCATCTTATCAATATTTAGGAAGAGATGTTAATCTTGACTTTAATGATGCTGCTCTGGATGCAAAAACTACTTTGTTAGGCACAGTGTACTCTACTTCATCAAACAAAGCATATTTTTATGCGTTTTGGGACTTAGTATTGCACAAAGGTTTCGAACTTTTTCTAACTCTCCTACCAAATTCTAACACTCAGGCTACTTGGGTTTTAAAACAGCCACGAGGTTTGTATACCGGTCCGGAAGGCTTAAACGGAGTTTTCTCAATGCCCAGAAATTTAGTGCTTACAAAGTTGTAAGTATGCAGCGGAAACGAAGTGTATGTAATTCCATTTGTACGAGATACGCAAAACTATGTAAATGCAACTTCTTTATGTGGTATCGGAATTTATAAATCTACTCAACCATATAAAAATTCATTTATAAAATTAAACCCTTAATAATGAAAAAATATTTTAGCATTTTTATTTTTTCTTTTTTTCTAAATAACTATAGTTTAATTGCACAACAACCTCCATTGGAACAGCAATTAATTAGCCTGGATCTCAATTTCTTTTTAAATAAACCTATTGATACATTATTGGCTTATATTCCACATTCAGATTCAATTTTTGTTAGCAGTACCGAACCTATCTACCGTGGTGCCGGATTAATAATTGAGTATAATCAAACCCCATTTTTATGGATTTATATTAATATTTATGAACCCCAGTATATTACAGCATTTAGCCCCAATTATTTAAATCCCGAAAATGCATGGCCATTTTCGTTGTTAAAAAAAGAAAAAATTGGCAGAATTTTAATTTATAAATATGCAACTACGCTAATTAATGAGGCTAGTATTCAATAGAAATAGAGTTATCCAGTTTTATTTTTCAATATTTTCGGTATATAGTTCATTTAAAAAATTGGAAGGCTTCAATAGAACAACATGCAATTCAAAATCATTTTGAAGGCAGTTTTGTAACTGCTCATAATGGCAACAATTATGCAATTAGCATATCCAATAAAACACAAGCCGATATTTTTTTAAATACAAAAAGCCAGTACCTTGATGCAGTTACCAACAATTGGAAAGAAGATTCTGATATAGGAAAGGCATTTACTGTACCCAGGTTTATTACTTCGCTACTAAGCCTTATTTCCGGTTGCCTGGTTACACGTGAATTTTTGCAGGAAGCAAGTAGCAAAACAAGAAATAATAAAATGAAATTAATTTTCATTTAAAAGAACTTTAATCAAAGGGATTTCCTTGTCTAAAAATAAATCCGCAACTTCTGGTCCAAACCCATTTTCAGTTTGCCTGATTTTCCCTGCCTTGTCAATAACCATTCCAAAAGGATATCCTTTTAATTTCAGGTTTGAACTCAAAATCCCGTTATTGTCATAGTACCGTATTGTTGAATTTTTCTTTTCCCTGCAGGTCTCCAAATATGATTCAAAATCATCAATCTTCCCATTTTGGATATAAATAATTTGAAAGGAAGAATCGGGTATCTCTTCACGCAGCTTTTCCAGAGCATCTTCTTTGATGACGCATGGCCAGCAATTTCTAAAATAAAACTCAATCAGGTAAACTTTATTCTTTTTAAAAACATCCTGGTATGTATTGCCTAAAGTATCCTTAAGCTCAACATTATTAAAATAGTTAAGCGCTGAATTATTCTTTAAATTGTTATGCTTGAAAAACAAATTCCGGTTAATAATTTGAGGCATAAAATAAAAAACTGAGCTAAAATAAAAAATCATCAATATTAAACAGCTGGCAATTTTTAAGGAAATTCTCCATTTCAGCCACATATAACCCATTATGTATGACAAAGACATAGCAATAATACTCATTGCTATTCTTCCTGGAAAATCACCAATTAGAAATACAAAAACTTCAAGGGAGAACAAAATAATACTATTGGCCAACGGTGTTGTATGCAATTCAATTCAATATTAAAATAAAAATTATTGATTAAAAGCCATTAAAATCCTTCATTACTGTGAAGCATTTAAATTTGGCGCTTGCATCCTCTCTCTGCCAGGAAAACTAATTTTTCAACCGCTTAAAAACCCAGCAACCCTACCATTTCTTCTAAAAATTTTTTATCGGTTTCGTCAAAGCTATTTAGTGTAGCGCTGTCTGCATCCAGCACGGCAACCACTTGATTGTTTTTAAAAACGGCCACCACAATCTCCGATTGGGATAAGCTGCTGCAGGCAATATGACCGGGGAATTTTTCTACATCGGGAACTATTAATGTAGCTTTATTTTGCCAGGCAGCACCGCATACGCCACGGCCCATTTTAATGCGGGTGCAGGCCACCGGCCCCTGGAACGGGCCCAGCACCAGTTCCGCTCCATTTACCAAATAAAAACCTACCCAAAGCCAGCCAAACTGCTCTTTTAACGCCGCAACCATATTGGCCATATTGGCAATTAAATCGGTTTCTCCATACAGCAAAGCTTTTACCTGCGGCAGCAGGGCGCTGTACATTTCTTCTTTTGTTCCCGCAATAATTTTTAAATCTTCGGCCATTGTAAAAAATTAAATGATTTCATTCAGCGTTTCGAAAATTAATGATGGTTCAAACCCTTTTTGCAATAAATATTGCTGCAACTTCTTTTTTTTATTCAGCAGATTTTTTTCTGTTTTTAATGTTGCCAGCTTTTCTGCTGCAAGCTTTTTACTAGCGTTAAGGTATTCATCGTTATCTATTGCCATTAATGCTTTTTTGATACAATAGTCACTTACCTGTTTTTGCTTTAGCGCATATTTAATCTTTTGCCTTCCCCATAGTTTGATGCGAAATTTTCCGCCGGCATAAGCAATGGCAAACCTTTCTTCGTTGAGATAATTTTCTTCTATGAGTTGTACAATAAGCGTTTCCACTTCGGTTTTATACAACCCGAAACTGAACAACTTTTCTTTTACTTCTTTATGGCTGCGCTCCTGGTAAGCACAATAATGCTTAATTTTTTGCCATGCCTTATCTTTTCCTATATTGAGTGTACGCATGAGCAAATTTACTGTGCAAAAGCCAGTAAATTTTGTGGGAAATTATTAAAGTTTTACAATAAAAAAACGGCTGCAACTGCTTAGTTTTGAACCTACCCTAAAAATAAATTATTTGTATTGCTTTACTGGCAATCTTTTATCTTTGGCGCATAATTAAAAAAGGTTTATGAAGTTTATTGTATCGTCTTCGTATTTACTCAGGCAATTGCAACAAATAAGTGGCGTAATTAACGCCAATACGGTGTTACCCATTTTGGAAGATTTTTTATTTGAAATTGAAAAAAACAAACTTTCCGTAACGGCAACCGACCTGGAAACGGTGATGAAAGTGCATTTGGATATAGAAGCCAAAGACAGCGGTAAAGTATGCATTCCTGCAAAAATTTTGCTGGACTCATTAAAAAACCTGGCCGATCAGCCGCTTACTTTTAATATTGACAAAAATTTTGCCGTAGAAATTACCAGCGACAATGGTAAGTATAAAGTGATGGGCGAAAACCCCGATAATTTCCCCAAAGAGCCTGCGGCAGATGAATCCAGCAGCTTTAGTATGACATCGGCGCAATTGCTCAATGCAATCAATAAATCTATTTTTGCCGTAAGCACAGACGATTTAAGGCCGGCAATGACAGGCGTATTTTTTGAATTGGATAAAAAAAGCATCAGTTTTGTGGCCACAGATGCACACCGCCTGGTAAAACTCGTTTACAGCAATGTAAGCTGCCCCGAGAAAAGTTCTTTTATTGTGCCTAAAAAACCTTTGAACCTTTTAAAAAGTTCACTGCCCGATAATGAAGATGAATTAACCATTTCTTACAACAGTAACCATTTATTTGTAAAGCATGGCGGCACAGAGCTTGTGTGCCGGCTTATTGATGCCCGTTTTCCCGATTACAAAGTGGTGATCCCTTCAGATAACCCGTATAAAATGACGGTAAACCGCAGCGCTTTTCAAAATGCTTTGCGCCGTGTAAGTGTTTTCAGCAATAAAAGTACCAACCAGGTTGCATTAAGCATTACCGGCAGCGAACTGCAATTATCCTCACAGGATGTGGATTTTAGTTTTGAAGGCAACGAGCGCATGGCCTGCCAGTACGATGGCGAAGACCTGCAAATTGCCTTTAATGCAAAGTTTTTAATTGAAATGCTCAGCGGCGCCGATAGCGATGAAATAAATATGGAGTTGAGTACCGCTACTAAAGCAGGCATAATTAAACCAGTGGAAGAAGCCGAGGGCGAAAAATTGCTGATGCTCGTAATGCCTTTAATGCTGAACAATTAAGCCTTAAGTTTTTTATCTCAAAAAAAATTAAAATAAGGCCCATGCTTATTTGTTAATAATAATTGAAGCTGCCTGTAAATATGGGCGCCACAATTGATTACAGCTAACAATAGCTTAGTTTTACAAAGTGAAAAAGCCACTTACACAAATTGCATTTGATTTTACAGAAGCTCCGAAGCCGGAAGCAAACACACTTTTAATTAAAGCAGAAGAAGAAAAGCCGGATACCAGCATCAGGGAAATTCCGGCTTTAAATAAACCGATAAGCATTACAAAAACTACCGTTAAAAAAAAGGCATCCCGTGGCCGTATGAAATTAAGCGACATGGCCATAACGGCAGATTTGGTGGTAGTACCTGAAGATGCAGTGCTTTTTAGCAAACAATATTACAATATCGGCTCCGTTGCCGAAATGTTTAAAGTAAATGTATCGCTGTTGCGCTATTGGGAAAAAGAATTTGACATACTCAAGCCCAGGAAAAACGGTAAAGGCGACAGGCTTTTCAGGCCCGAAGACATCAAGTACCTGAAAATGATACACCACCTTTTGCGGCAAAAAAAATTTACTATTGACGGTGCAAAAGATTTTATTAAAAAAAATAAACAGGCAGAAGAAAACTATGCCGTAATTGAAAGCCTCCAAAAACTCAAATCTTTTTTAAACGAACTCAAAGCCAATTTATAAATATGAGATTGTTTATTTTTTTTGCTTCCCTTTTATTGCTTTGTAATGCAAGTTATGCACAAAGCCCTTATACATCTTACGAAGACAGCACCCATAAAGGCACTATTATACTCAATGGATTAATCAGTAAATACATTTTAATTAACAACGATAAAGATTTTAAATGGTACAACAACAGCCATAATGGCTATAACGCTACGCCCAATGTGCTCAATGCAATGGAAGCGGCAAAAGGCAAATACCAGTTTGTACTATTTGGCGGCACCTGGTGCGAAGACACCCAATTTATTTTACCCAAATTTTTTAAACTCCAGGAGCAAAGTGGCATTACAGACAAGGATATAAGTTTTATTGGCGTAAGCCGTGAAAAAAAATCTTTGGGCAACCTTACTGCTGCCTTTAACATAATTAATGTGCCCACCATTATTGTAATGAAAGAGGGCAAAGAAGTGGGCCGTGTGGTAGAATACGGGAAAACCGGCCAATGGGATAAAGAACTTGCCGGGTTACTGCAATAAGTATTGTTTTTTATTGAAGCAAATAATTTTTCTCCGCACATTATATTAATTTTCCAAAGGCTCAATACCTTGTTGAGGTTGGAATTGGCTTATCTCTTTTGAGCATATTTTCTCTGTTAGCCATTTCCCATGCGGTTAAAAAAATCATTCTTGTTCTTTTTTCCAATAGCTTCCAGTAAATTTTATCTACAGTATCTGTAGGTTTATGATAGTCTGATTGAAGCATGCCATCATAAAAAAATAATACAGGCACGCCTTTGCGGGCAAAATTATAATGGTCGCTGCGAAAATAAATGCGTTCGGGGTCATTGGGGTCGTCAAATTTATAGTCAAGGGTAAGCCCGGTATATTTATTATTTATTGCTTCATTTATTAAGGGTAGTTCACTGCTTATTTTATCGTGGCCCACTACATAAATATAATTTAAAGTATCGGCCTTCATTCTTTCGGTATCTATGCGGCCAATCATATCAATATTTAAGTCTACACTGGTTTTATCTAAGGGATAAACAGCGTTTTCGCTATAGTATTCGCTACCCCAAAGGCCTTTTTCCTCGCCACTCACCGTCATAAACACTATTGTTCGCCTTGGCCCTTTTCCTGCTGCTTTGGCTTTGGCAAATGCTTCGGCCATTTCCAATACGGCTACTGTACCGCTTCCATCGTCATCGGCTCCATAATATATTTTGCCGTCATGCTTACCCAGATGGTCGTAATGTGCCGTTACAAAAACGTATTCATCCTTTTTATCCGATCCTTCCACTACGCCTAAAACATTACTGGCCCAAATAGTATCCTGCATTTTACTTACTGAAAATTCGGCAACACTTTGTGTAGCCAACCTGTCGGTAATTCCAAATGCTTCACTCCGTTTGCCTTTGGCAATAAAATGTTCGGCACCTGCCGGGAAAATAAGTTTTGCAGTATTATGGCTAATTTCAGCAACCGGGATATTGCTACTATTTCCAGATGGAAAATAGGGTTTTTTCTTCTTGCTTTCTACAATATTCCTGTCAGTAAAGCCAGCACTGTTTATTGGGCTTATAACCAATGCGCCAACGGCTCCTTTATCGGCTGCTACCACCAGTTTTTTAGCCAGTCCGGGATAAGTCCATTTTGAAGTTTTTTTATTTCCACTAATTATAAAATTACCTGTAGTATCTCTTGGCTCGCCAAGTACAAAGGCTACTATTTTTCCTTTTGCATCAAAGTTGCCATAGTCAGAATAGTTTTCATCATCAATACCATAACCTACAAATACAATTTGATCGGCACTTATTTTTCCATTTGTATTCCGGGAAACCGGGGTTATAAAATCGGTTCCATATCTCAGTTCGCTATTATTGATTTTTAATATGGAACTTAAGAGTGTATCAGTAAGCAAAGGATAAAACTGTTCGTAACCATTAAAATTTGGGGGAAAGGCTAAGCCTGCTTTTTTAAAAAAATTCCGGATATAAGCCGCTGCCTTGCGCTGCCCGGGAGTGCCTGTTTCCCGGCCTTCCATTTCATCTCCGGCAATAATTGCCAGGTGTTTGTGGAGGTCGTTTACGGTAATGGTAGCCGCAAATTTTTGGGGGTTATTTTTTTGGGCAAAAACAAAAATTGCACAAAAGCATATGGGAAATATAATCAACTTTTTCATGTATTCTTATTGATTATTTTATAGCCACATGTAATTTGTTCATAAACATATTCGGTTGGCATCCACTTTTTTTATGGCTCATTTTCTGTGTGCTAATTATAAAATAAAAATAAAGGATTATTTTTTGCAGAAGCCGTTATATTTTATAAACGGTAAAGCTTTGTATCAGCAGGAAATTTTTTCTACCCTTCGTTCATGACGGCCGCCATCAAACTCGGTATTCATAAAAGTATCGAGCATTTTTTCTGCTTCGCCATCGGTAATAAACCTGGCAGGTATGCAAATAATATTTGCGTTATTATGTTTACGGGCAAGTTCAGCCAATTCTTCGCCCCAGCAAATTGCTGCTCTTATGCCCTGGTGTTTATTTGCTGTAATAGCCACGCCATTTGCGCTTCCGCATAATAAAATACCAAATGCATATTCTCCAGTCTCCACGGCACTGGCTACGGGATGTGCAAAATCGGGATAGTCAACCGAATCTCTGCTAAAGGTTCCAAAATCTTTATACTTCAAGCCTTTGGCTTCAATAAAAGACACCAGGTCTTCTTTACAATCAAACCCTGCATGGTCTGCACCAATTGCAATAGGTTTCTTTAAATTAAACGCATACATGAAAGGTGATTTTATACCCTAAAGTTACAGCTAATCTTCTGAACACAATTGTACTAAAAAACCAATTTATTTATTTTGTAATAAATAGGCTATCTAAAAAATTTACAGGAAATATCTCCTTGATTTTCAATATTTTTTTTAACTTGTTACAAAACACAACTTTATTCAATTTATGGTTTGTTACCGGTTTATATTAATTACAATATGCTTAATATTTTTTAGTAATAATTTTGCCCAAACCGATAGCAGTATTACCAAAAAAGCAAGATATGCATTTGCGTTATCACCAAAAAATTCAGATTCGGCACTATTGCTGGCAAAGGAAGCTTTAGCAGAAGCGGCAAAAATTAAAGATAAATCTGCTATGGCCGAAGCCTACAACAGCATAGGCTGGGCTTGGCAATTTAAAGGAAATTTTGATACTGCAATTTACTTTCTTAAAAATTCTCATTCCCTTTTTAAATCTTTAAAAGACAACTACAATTTAATTTCTGTTGACATAAATCTTTCCGAAGTGTATATTAAGCAAAGCCGATTTGCAGAAACTTTAGAAAAATTGATGGAAAGCGATTCCCTGGCTACATATATTATCAGGAATGAAAGCGAAGCATTGGTACAAAAAACCTTAAAAATCCAAAATCTTATTAAGCGCCTGTATGGTATAGTTTACCGGGAAACAGGCGACTATAATAAGGCGGCCGAAAATTTTAACACGGCCATGCAGGGCTTCCTGGAAAAAAAAGACTATTCCCGCTATGCATCTACGGCATCGAGCCTGAGTGTTTTATACAATTCCATAAACTTGCCCGATAGCAGTATTGCCCTTGGCCTTCGTATACTACAAATAATAAAGGAGCAAAACATAGGGGAATACCAGGCAGCTTATGCACACGAAAACCTTGCCAATGCCTATTTTAGCAAAAAAGAATACGAAACCTCTTTAGTTCATTACAACAAAGCCTATGCACTTTTTAAAAAACTGGGCAATATTGGAGATGCAGCTTTTGAGGCAATATTGCTGGGCAAAACGCTTCGTAAAGTAAAAAAATATAAAGAGGCAGAAAATTTTTTATTGCAAGCTTACCACACCAACGATAGCCTGAACCTTTCCAACTACAAGCTTGATGCAGGCGCTGAACTGGCATCGCTTTACCAGGAAAGCGGCAACTGGCAAAAAGCATTTGCTTTTTTACAAATAAGCAGCCAACTAAAAGACAGCCTTGCTCTGGCCGACCAAATGGTAAAAACCAACGAAATAAAAGAACGGTATGAAGCAGAGAAAAAAGAAGTACAAATAAATTTACTCCAGGAAAAAAACAAGCAACTTAAATGGTGGTACTTTTCTATTTTCTTACTATTGGCCTTAACCAGTTCTTTAGTATGGCTACGGTCTTATAAAAGAAAAATTAATGAAGAAAAAATACTCAATTACTTTGCCACATCTTTGTATAATCAAAATACGGTAGAAGATGTATTTTGGGATATTTCAAAAAACTGTATTTCCAGGCTTAATTTTGAAGATTGCGTAGTTTACAGTTATGATGAAGCCCGAAAAATGCTGGTGCAAAAATCGGCTTTTGGGCACAAAAACCCTTCAGGCCACTCTATTCTCCAGGCCATTGAAATACCTTTAGGCAGGGGAATTGTAGGTTCTGTGGGCCAAAATATGAAGGCGGAAATAATACCATTTACGGGAAAAGATCCCCGGTATATTGTGGATGATGTAGCCCGGCAATCAGAAATATGTGTGCCCATTGTTTTAGAAGGAAAGCTTTTGGGCGTAATAGATTCCGAGCACAGCAAAAAAAGGTTTTATACAAAAAGGCATTTAAGCATTTTACAAAAAATTGCCGATATCTGCTCTAAAAAAATTACCCGTTATTTTATTGAAGAAAGCCTTAGAAAAAATATAGCCAGCGATTTGCATGATGATATCGGTTCGTCCTTATCCAGTATAGATATCAACAGCCGTATTGCACTGATAAAAGACGACCCGGGCAAAATGAAAGAGCAGTTGGAAAAAATACGCTTACAGGCAAGGAAAACTATGGATAGCATGAGCGATATCGTGTGGTCGCTAAACCCACGCTACGATAATTTTGAAAATATACTTATCAGGATGAAACAATTTTCATCGGAACTTTGTGAGCCTCAGCAAATCAACCTAATATTTCAAATACCCGAAAATTTAGAAGGAATAAAACTGGCTGCCGATAAACGAAAAAATATATTCCTCATTTTTAAAGAAACCATTAACAATACCGTTAAATATAGTAAGGGCAACACTTTAAGGGTTGAATTTTCCTTTTTTAACCAGTATTTTAAAATGACCATTAGCGATAACGGAAAAGGATTTGACCAACAGGAAGTAAGAATGGGAAATGGCTTAAAAAATATGGCCGATAGGGCAAAGCATATAAATGCCAATCTAAAAATAAGCTCCCTGCCCGGCAATGGCACCACGCTTGAATTGAGTTGCCCGGTTTAACTATTGAAAATTTATTGAGGCCATATCCCAAAATATGGTATACATCAATGAGGTGATACCTTTATCTTAGCAGTTGCTTATGACCAAAAAAATTTCCATATTTGAAGATAATGAAGCTTTACGCAAAAGCCTGGAAGAACTCATCCTCATCAATAATGGTTTTGAAGTAAGCGGCGTATTTGGAAATTGTCTAGAAGCAAGTAAACATGTAAAAGACAATAACCCAGATATTTTATTAATGGATATTGATATGCCGGGGATGACGGGTATTGAGGCTGTAAAAAAAATAAGGGCTTTTAATACTTCTGTGATTATAATTATGCTTACCGTTTTTGACGATAATAAAAATGTATTTGATGCTATTTGCGCCGGGGCTACCGGTTACCTGCTCAAGAAGCATGTATCGGATAAACTTATTCCTGCTATTCAGGAGGCGCTTGAAGGAGGCGCACCTATGAGCCCCAGCATTGCCAAAATGATTGTTCAATCAATGCAGCAAAACAAAGCCAACGATTATAAATTCACAAATAGGGAGCAGGAAATTTTGGAACATTTATGCAAGGGCAGCAGTTATAAAATGATAGCAGCTGAAATAAATCTTTCCTTTGAAACCATCCGCACTTATATTAAACGTATTTACGAAAAACTCCAGGTTCATTCTGCAACAGAAGCAGTTTCAAAAGCCTTAAATGAAAAGTTGATATAGTTTTTATCCAAAAAAACTTCAACTTTTTACATTCAAACCTCATTTTTCCCTTTTCTTATAAATAGTTGAAAAAAATATTTGCAGCAATAAAAAAGGTTTCAAACTTTTACGTTTAAAACCTTTCTCTGTGGGCCCACCTGGGCTCCAACCAGGTACCATCCCGACGAGTATCTGTCGGGATGCGCTAAGTCCCTTTTCTTATAAATAGTTGAAAAAAATATTTGCAGCAATAAAAAAGGTTTCAAACTTTTACGTTTAAAACCTTTCTCTGTGGGCCCACCTGGGCTCCAACCAGGTACCATCCCGACGAGTATCTGTCGGGATGCGCTAAGTCCCTTTTCTTATAAATAGTTGAAAAAAATATTTGCAGCAATAAAAAAGGTTTCAAACTTTTACGTTTAAAACCTTTCTCTGTGGGCCCACCTGGGCTCCAACCAGGTACCATCCCGACGAGTATCTGTCGGGATGCGCTAAGTCCCTTTTCTTATAAATAGTTGAAAAAAATATTTGCAGCAATAAAAAAGGTTTCAAACTTTTACGTTTAAAACCTTTCTCTGTGGGCCCACCTGGGCTCGAACCAGGGACCACCTGATTATGAGTCAGGTGCTCTAACCAACTGAGCTATAGGCCCTGTTATTTTTAAATAACAAGGTTGCAAAACTAAGCAAATTCGGATATTTGCCGAAACGAATTTTAAAAATTAATGTCCAATTTAAAAAATATTATATTCGACCTCGGTGGTGTATTGCTGAATATTGATATAAATAAAACAGAGCAGGCATTTATTAACCTGGGATTTGCTGATTTTCACCACATGTATAACCAACATGCTGCCAATGAACTGTTTGCTGCACTGGAAACCGGCTCGGTAAGTACCGAAGAATTTTTTTATACCCTTAGCAACGTGGCCGGTAAACCATTTACAGAAAACGAACTGGCCAATGCCTGGAATGCTATGTTACTTGATTTCAGGCCAAAAAGCCTTAACTTTCTCTATACATTAAAAGAAAACTACAACCTTTACCTGCTGAGCAATACCAATGCCATTCACTACGCTGCTTTTAATAAAATTTTAAAAGAACAAACCGGGCATAAAACCTTAAATGATTTTTTTACCAAAGCATATTTTTCTCAGCATATTGGGTTGAGAAAACCAAATGCCGATATTTTTGAATTTGTATTAAACGATGCAAAAATTAAGGCTTCCGAAACCTTATTTATTGATGATACACCCGTAAATATTGAAGCGGCAAAAAATTTAGGAATTAAAACGCATTTTTTGCCTGCCGGCGATTTGATAGAAAATATTAATTATAAACTACTGTAACGCTTGGCTAGCCTGGCATACGGGCAATATATTTTTCTACCTGCTTTATTTGATCTACAATTTGCGGCGTTGTGGGTTTATACGATTTTGCTTTGGCAAAATATTGTTTAGCCGCCCTAAATTCCCTCTTGTTCATCATAATACTGCAAAGCTGCAGATATGCTGCGGCGTTATTTTCACTATCGGGTAAGCCCACCCTAATGGCCTGCCTTATATAAGATTCGGCTTCTTTCATATTGCCTTTTTGCATTGCCAGCATCCCCAGTTGTAATTTATTGGCGCCTTCTGCCTGTTTTAACTGACCCGATAATAACCCTCCGCCACCCATTAAATTCTGGCTTTTCTTCAAATTTTGTTCGGCGCTGTCAAAATTTTGATCAGCCATATCGAGGTTGCCCTTAATGGTATAATAAACCGAACGTACCGGCTTTATCAATAAGCCTGGGAATTTTATAGAAGCAATAATTTTTTTTGCACCTTCAAGGTCGCCGCTTTCAATATACTCCTGAATAAGTCGCATGGGGCCAAATAAAAAATGTCCGGCAAGCAATACTACGCCTATAAGGTACAATATAAACGATGGCCAAAACCCTGCTTGTATATTTACAATTACTGCACTTGACAAAAATAAAATGCCCAGCCAGGGGCGGTATTTAATAATAAAATTCAACCACTTCATATATTCAAAATTGGGCTGCAAATATAAGCCAACCACTTAGATTTAAGAATTAGTATGTCAAATGGCTGAAACTGTTTATTTTTGCGCTCCGTTTTGGGTTTTTGGTGCCAAAATCCTTATAGAGCATTGCATATCGGGAGTAAGTTCTTTTGGTCCCGTAGTCCCGACGATGCAACGCATGTCGGGATGCTGACAAGCAAAGCTTCGTCAGCATTCAATGGAGTAAGTTCTTTTGGTCCCGTAGTTCAATGGATAGAATAGAAGTTTCCTAAACTTTTGATATAGGTTCGATTCCTGTCGGGACTACTTTTTAAAATCCCCGGAAAAATACCGGGGATTTTTTTATAATTCTGCTAACTCCTTCATTCTTCCAAACATTTTATCAAAGCTTACCCATTGGCTAAAGCCGGTAACCTTTTTACCGTTCTTTATCATATCACATTCTCTTATAAAACTTGCTGCATCGCTCCATACAGTATGTACCATTCCGGCATACCTGTTTTTCATTTGCGGTGTGGCATCTTTTCTAAAACCAAGCATATCATTAACTTGTTTTACTGCAAGCTCAGGGTTTCGCCAAGGGCTGGTTACAACATTCAACCCATTCATTGCAAAATAAACAGCCGATTTATCTGCTCTTTCATAATGCCAATCACAAATCATTATGTCTTTTGGAATAATATGAATGGCCCTATAAGTATAATTATAGCTGCCCTCCCACATTCCATAGCCAGTGGTTTTGCCATCAATAAGCCTGTCGCCCCATATCCAAAGCTGCCTGCCATTTTGAGCAAGGTTATCCCTTTGTTTACGAACTTCATTGGCAAATAGTTCTGCCTTATCTACTCCCTGGCAGCGGGGGCATTTGTCATCTCCCAAATAAAACACTTCGTCCATTCCGGCATGAAAAGCATTGGCTTCAAATACATCGCAAATTTCATTTACCAATGCAAACACAATTTTGTGTAAATCGGGGTGTTGCGGGCAATAGCTTTTACAATACAATCCATCCGCATTGGGCCATACATGTTTTTCGGGCATTTTTACATGTGGTGTTTCATCAAATTGCGGATATTTTTTTAACAA
This sequence comes from Chitinophagaceae bacterium, assembly GCA_016699815.1. Classification (NCBI taxonomy): domain Bacteria; kingdom Pseudomonadati; phylum Bacteroidota; class Chitinophagia; order Chitinophagales; family Chitinophagaceae; species Chitinophagaceae bacterium. The sequence continues at coordinate 1,310,474 of CP065012.1, forward strand.
ACTATACAATGTACCTGCCCAGCTTTGATGACCTAATAAATTTATTTGAGGTATTAAGCGAATATTGTTTTTCTTACAAACTGCTACTAGTTTTTTTACATCTGCCTTTGAAAGGGCAATACTATCACTCAGCTCCGGATGACTGGTAAATTGATAATTCCAGTCAACCCTCAAAATCAGCGTATTTAGTTTTCGTGGTGCAAGTTCAGTATCAATAAATTTTACAAAAGCATCCACCCCATTTGTCAAAGGTGCGGCTATACATAACCCACGGGTAGGAAATAGCGAGTCAATATTTTGCTGTGCACTACTGCAAAATGCATTGAATTGTAAAATTGTGAGAATTAGTGAAAGTTGTTTTAAATAACTTTTCATAAAAATATTCATTTTTTTTAATAAAATTGATACTATTGTTTTTGAATTTGATTCCATTCATTGCCTGCTGTATCAGTTATGAAATATTCAATATTGCCCCTGTCCTGCATGGTAACATAAACCGTTTTTCCATCGGCACCACCAAATGCTATATTGGTGGGATTTTTACCGATTAGCCGTACTTCTTTAATAAATTTTCCAGCCGGCGAAACAATGGCTACCGTGCCTTTACCATATCGGGCTATATACAAATTTCCATTTACATCACAACGCATACCGTCCATACCATAATCCGTAAATTCTATTAGTAGTTTCTTATTTTTCAGCTTACCTTTTCTATTTATTTTATACTGCCATACTTTGCGTTGCAATGATTCATTTACATATAATTTATTGTTATCGGGGCTTACTTCAATTCCGTTAGTAGTACCCATGTTGGTTTCTCTCATTACTATTTTACCCTTTTTATTGGCATACCATACCGAACCTGTTCCATCTTTCCAATTGGGGTTACTGGCAAAAAATGTATTGTATTTTGTAATAGCTATATCATTAGGTTGTATCATTAAGCTGTCATGAGCAAAAACTGAAATTTTTTTACTTTGCATTTCAATTTTTAAAATATTATGCCCCGTATAATCTGCTACATACATATCGCCCTGGTTGCTAATGCGGATTCCATTGCCTATACTGCCTTTGGGCAATTCTATAAACACATTAGCATTGCCGTTGGGAGTAACTATACCAATAGTTCCCTGCCGTTGAAAATTTACAGCATATAAATTTCCATTTTTATCAACTGCAGGGCCCTCAACACCAATTGTAAAACTACTGGGTACAGTGAGCACTTTCGATTCAAATAAATTAATTCCTTCCTGGCTAAATCCTTCAATAGAAAAAAATAGTAACCACAAAAAAACAAGATGCTTACCCGTTGAAAAATAAACCATACTGAATAAAATAATTTTTGACCAATTTAAGCATTTACCACTAAAATCATTTAAAAAAAATGGAAATGATTGCTTTTACAGACACAAAATTATTGGGCTTTAGGAAAACAATACCCACATCTATTTTCCCTGCCGTAACTTTGCTTTATGCAACCTGTTTTAATTTACTGCTACGATGCCTGGTGTGGCTGGTGCTATGGATTTAGCCCGGTAATGCAAAAAATAAATGAACAATATAAAGACCTATGGCATATTGAAGTACTTAGCGGCGGCATGATTTTACCCGAGCAGCCTGTTCCTTTAAAAGCAACGGCAACTTATATACAAGGCGCTTATAAAAACATAGAAACCCTTACCGGCATTAAATTTGGCGAAGATTATCTTTGGCATATTTTTCACCCGGATGAAAGCGATTGGTTTCCCCACTCGGAAAAAGCTGCAATAGCCCTCAGTATTTTTAAAGAAATATATCCCGAAAGGCAAATTGAATTTATTGCCGATTTACAAAAAGCACTATTTAAGGAAGGGCGAGACCTTACCGATAATGAAGCCTACCGTCATCTGCTGGAAAAATACGCTATTGATGCCACTACTTTTTATGGTCAATTATCATCGGAAGATTTTAAAGAAAAAGCCAAATACGATTTTACGCTTTGCAAGCAATTAAAAGTTACCGGCTATCCGCAATTGCTTTTGCAGGCCGGCGAAACACATTTTTATCTTTTAGCCAAAGGTTATACCGGGTTTGAAATGCTAAACCAACGCATTGCATCGGTATTAGAAGAAATAAAAGTTAAAGGAAATGCTTAAATTGAGCTACTCATGTTTACAGTAACACAAAAAATGGAAACCGGTTTTTCTAAAATTATCCTTACAGATAAAAAGGGAAAATGCAGTGCAGAAATATTGCCCGAATGCGGCGCCTTACTCAATGCGTTTACTATACTTAATAATGACAATACAATAAATATTATTGAAGGTTATAAAAACCAGGATGACTTTAATGAAAATTGCGAATTCAAAGGTTTCAGGAGTGCAAAACTTTCGCCATTTGTTTGCAGGCTAAAGAATGGAACATATTTTTTTAAAAAAAATGAGTATAAAGTAAATGGGTTTTACCTTGACAAACATGCATTACATGGCTTAATTTACCGTAAAATTTTTTCCATAGTAAAAACAAAAAAACTTAAAAATAGCGCATGGGTTTTGTTGCGTTATAAATACCGTGCCGATGATAATGGCTATCCATTTCCCTTTAATTGCGATTTGAAATATACGCTCAAAAAAAACAACCGGCTCATTATTACAACAACCATCAGCAATAAAGGAAAATCAAAAATTCCGGTAAGCGATGGATGGCATCCATATTTTACGCTGGGTGGATGCATTAATGACTTAGCAATGCAAATGTATGTTTCGGGCAAATTAGTTTTTGACAATGAACTTTTACCCACCGGCAAAACAGAAAGTTTTAAACAGTTTGAAAAACCTACTCCAATTGGCGAAACGGTTTTTGACAATTGCTTCATAGTAAAAAAAGGAGCAAAAACAGCCTTGCAATTAACGAATGTTGAAAATGGGATTACCCTGAAAATTAAGCCCCATAGTGCTTACCCTTATTTGCAAATATATACGCCACCACAGCGGCAAAGTATAGCTATTGAAAACCTTAGCTCAGCTCCTGATGCATTCAACAACAAAATGGGTTTGGTGGTTTTGGACAAAAACAAATCCAAAAAATTTATTACAGAGTATATAGTGAATGTATAATTTATGTCCGTTCGTTCAATTCGAGCCAGCGCATTTCTTTTTCATCTATCAATTCCATTACAATACCGAGCCTTGCAGCCGTAGCTTGCAATTCATCATAAGCCAAGTGTTGGGTAATTTTTTCATCCAGGAGCATTTTTTCATTCTGCAGTTTTGCAATTTCTTTTTCAAGGTTGTCAAATTCAAATTTTTCTTTAAAGGAAAGCTTTTTTATTGCTCCGGCATTTGAACCGGGTTTCAATTCAGTAGGATTGGCAACAGGTTTATCATCTTCCCTGACTGTATTATTTTTCTTTTGGTTTAACTTTTCCCTGTATTGGCTGTAGTTGCCGGGGAAATCGGTAATAACACCGTTGCCCTCAAATACAAAAAGGTGTTCCACCATGCGATCCATAAAATACCTGTCGTGGCTTACAATTAAAATACAACCCGGAAAATCCAGTAAAAATTCTTCCAGGGTACGCAGGGTTTGTAAATCCAGGTCGTTGGTAGGCTCATCCAGCACCAAAAAATTGGGGTTGTTAAATAATATACTCAGCAAATGCAACCTTCGTTTTTCGCCTCCACTCAGCTTACTTAAAGGCGTGTATTGCTGCTCGGCGCTAAAGCCAAATTTTTCCATAAACTGTGAGGCGCTTATTTTGGAACCATCGGCCAGCGGAAAAAATTCGGCAAAAGTTTTTACATATTCTATAGCCCTTTTATCTTCTTTGTATTGCAGTCCCTCCTGGTTAAAATTGCCAAACACAACGGTTTCTCCATGGTTTACTTTGCCGCTATCGGGTTCTATTTGCTGCAAGGCGATTTTTAAAAAAGTACTTTTTCCCACACCGTTTTTACCCACAATACCAATGCGTTCACCCTTTTTAAAAGTGTAATCAAAGCCTTTTACGAGTACATTATTGCCAAAGCTTTTATAGAGCTTTTTCATTTCCAGCACTTTGCCGCCAAGCCTTGTCATTTTTACTTGTAAAGAAAGTTCGGCCACTTCTTTTTGCCTGCCTACTTTTTCTTCCAAATCGGCAAAAGCATCCTGGCGGCTTTTACTTTTTGTGGTACGGGCCTTGGGTTGCTTGCGCATCCACTCCAGCTCTTTACGAAAAATATTTTTATCTTTTTGCAGCTCACTTTGCTGCACACTGAAGCGGTGAGCTTTTTGCGCTAAAAAATAATCGTAGCTGCCTTTATATACAAAAACTTTTTCATCGTCTATTTCTACAATTTCGTTGCAAACGGCATCTAAAAAATATCGGTCGTGGGTAACCAGCAGCAGGGTTACTTTTGCGGCATTTAAATAATCTTCAAGCCACTCAATCATGTCCACATCCAGGTGGTTGGTAGGCTCATCCAGCAGCAACAAACAGCGGCCGGCATAAATTTGTGTTTCAATAAGCGCCTGAGCAAGCGCCACTCTTTTTTTTTGGCCTCCACTCAGGTTGCCGGTTTTTTCATTTAAATGATGCAGGTTGAGCTTGCCCAAAACCTGCTTGAGGCTGGCTTCAAAATTCCAGGCATCCAGTTCTTCGAGCCGGTTCATTAAGCTGCTAAGTTTGTTGGTATCATCAATTCCGTTTTCTAAAAATTCTTCGTACTCTTTTACGGCTTTTACCACATTATTATCCAGCCGAAGGATATTGTCCCAAATGGTTTTTTGAGGGTCAAAATCATTATCCTGTTGCAACATCACCGTTTGAATTTCTTTATTTACCCATACGGTTCCATCGTCGGCAGTATCGAGGCTGGCAATAATTTTCATTAAAGTGCTTTTGCCGCTTCCATTGCGGGCCACCAGGGCAATTTTATCGCCTTCTTCAATATTTAAGCTAATATTTTTAAAAAGTACCCTTACGCCGTAGGACTTAGTAAGGTTTTCAACCGAAGCATAATGCATTTGGCAAAGATAGGTTGCCGGGAACTGATTTGCATGGTGCAGAGTTTCAATATCTTTGCGTTTTAAATTATAGTATGAGTTATTATGTTCATCCATCATCTTTTGTAGATGATCATTGCGAAATAGGCGAAGGCACAAAAATTTGGCATTTTTCGCATATCATGAGCGGGAGCCGCATTGGCAAAAATTGTAACCTGGGCCAAAATGTGGTAGTATCGTCCAATGTGGTATTGGGCAATAATGTAAAAGTGCAAAATAATGTAAGTATTTACGAAGGGGTAATTTGTGAAGATGATGTTTTTCTTGGGCCATCGGTAGTGCTCACCAATGTAATAAACCCACGCAGCGCCATTGTACGCAAGCATGAGTATAAAAAAACGCTCATTAAAAAAGGGGCAAGCATTGGGGCAAATGCCACCATTGTATGCGGCTATACCATTGGCGAATATGCGTTTATTGGCGCAGGAGCCGTAGTAACCAAAGATGTGCCTGCTTACGCTTTAATGGCAGGCAACCCGGCAAGGCAAATGGGCTGGGTAAGCGCCGCTGGCTTTAAACTTAATTTTGATTTAAATGGAATGGCATTTTGTAAAGAAAAAAATGAAAAATATTTACTAGAAAATGGCAAGGCAAAAAAAATTTCCTGAATGCAAAACTATAATTAAGGAAGTTATCTTATAAGCCATGAATATACTAATTGTAAAAAAAATTGGCTCGGATATTCATGGAACGGTAACCCTTGCTTTAAGGTTATATAATTATTTCAACAACAATGGCCATAATTGTTATCTCACAAAATATAAAAAATCATCATTATTATTAAACTTGCCTGAGCCGAAAAAACTTATTGAAGTAAATGAATGGAACGTAAGAACGCATGCAAAAAAATATCAATCTTTAAGCTTTGATGTTATTTATTGCCTCACCAGCGACGACGCTATTATTGGCCTACAAATACAACGCCTTTTTTATACTGCTGCAAAAGTATTTTTGGGTATTTATCACCCCAGGCAATCATTTGTGCCTACAAAATTTTTACCCAATTACAAAGAACACCTGAATAAAAAAGTATTTAACCTGCTGCCTGCAGAAAATATAATTTTCATGGATGAAGTTTGTCATAAATCACATAGCCAATATTATAACTTAAGCCTCAAAAAATCTCCCATTATTCCACTTCCAATGAATATTGAAGGCCAGGAGCTTAGCAGCAATTATATTAAATATAAATTTTCAAGTGTTGGCCGAATTACCGATTTTAAACCTTATCCCTTTGGCGTAATAAAAGCAATAGCCAATTTAAAAGAAAGGGGATATAAAGATATGAATTACCATATTGTAGGTGAAGGTGAAAATTTTGGACAACTGAAAAAAATGATTGAGGAATTAAGCCTGCAAAATTACATTACTTTATATGGTAGTGTTCCATATACAAAAATAAATGACATTATTAAAGACAGTTATTGTTTCATTGGGATGGGAACCACAGTTGGCGAAGCATCGGGTATTGGGCTACCCTCATTGGTAGCAATTGTAGACGACGTAGAACATACTTATGGCCTCTTAGGCAACTTGCCCGAAAATATTGTAGGAGAGCCGGGTGAAAACCTGCCGCTATTCAACTATTCAAATGCAATAGAAAAATTATTGCACCTGTCCGATGATGATTATAAAAAAGAAAGGAGAAAGTCAATAGAGAAAGCTGCTTTTTACTCCATTGAAAAAGTAGGGAAAAAATTTATTGAACACTTTGCAAGAGGCAAAAATTCTTCAATTAAAATTTCATGGTTTAGTAATTTATTATTCTTACTCACAAAAATTCAGGTAAAATATTTTATACAAAAAGAATTCAGACATAAATAATTATTCAGCATTTTTCCTTTTTTTTGGGCCGCTATGTAATAAAATTAAAAACCACATCATACAGAACAAAGGCATTGCCGTAGCCTTATACCGCACAATTGTTCCAAAGTTAAATGTTGTAAGCCCAATTAATATTCCCATCAAAATACAATAGTACAAGATTACTTTTGCAAGGATACTTTCTTTAAAAAACTGGTTGATGCTTCTCAATCTCTTAATGAAAGTAAAAATAACAAGCGCTAATACCATAAATGACTCTATGGCATTAAAGAGTAAAAAAGCATTTCCTGCTTCCCAAATATGCGGCCGGAAATATGTAGTATAAAATGCTAATGGCGCTTTCTTAATTAAGCCGGCAAAAGAGGTTTCAATCTGGCCAATTTCAAATGAAGAGCCTGCCTCGCCGGCATTATACAACTCCTGGTAAAAATTAGAGGTATCAACAAAATCCAAAATAAAATCATCGTAGGAGTTTACTAAATAAAGAACAAAGAGCATAACGCCTGTAATAATTAGGAAGCCCAGGAATTTTTTAAATATATGATCGTTTTGCAATTTTGCTAAATAATAAATTAATACAGACATTCCCAAAGCAAATGAAAGGGCATAAATAGTATAAGGCTTTACCAGAAGTATAAAAAGTGTAACCATTAACAGCAGAAGAATATTAATTCCTTTCTTTTTATTGGTATAAATATTATAAATGTTTACAGCCAAAAATCCCATAAAGGCATACACCAATGTTTCTTTATAAATGGGAGATGTATAAAAAGTTGCCGTGGGAATAAATAAGAGGCAAAAAGCAATTGCTTTTTTATACTTTGGCGAATGATACACTTTTGTCATTACCTGGTACAGCTTAAAAACACCAATAGTAGAAATTACACAAAACCCAAAACAAATAAGTAAATACCGGCCAAATGCAAGTGGATAAATGACAGACGCAACTCTTACCAGAAAAAAATTTCTCTCCATATCACTTCCTGGCTGAATACTAAGTCCGCTTTCAGACCAAAGCACTTCCTTATAATTTAGGGCGCTTTTAAAAATCAAATCTATATTAGAAAAATTTTTTTGTGCCAGGCCTACCATATTCTTCGATTCCTCAAAAATATACATACTATCTGTCATTCGCCAAACATATGCTACCAAATAGGTTTGAAGCGATATATAAACCACTTTAGTAAAAAAGAAAATCAACAGGAGTTTTTTTTCTCCTATTGTTGCTTTCCTAAAAATGAACTTTCTGAGTGCAAAAGAAAAGACAATAAAATAAAAAAATAAAAGAAGAAAATCCCAACTGGTTAAAATATTTTCCTTCATATTAGCTCAAATTTATACAATACCGTTGCTATAACAAAGCAAAACTAAAAAAGCCCTGCATCTGTTAACTATATTTGTTCCCTTTTGCACCAATAGTTTTCTTAGTTTTGCATATTCTAAAAAAGCCGAATATCCAGTTTTAAAATTTATGTACCAACAACCTTATTTAATACAGTTTCCCAGGATTGGTAATACCATGATTGGCTATATATCTGTTGCAGAAAATGACAATCTGCCATTTAATGTGGAACGTATTTACTGGACTTACTATACTCCCGAAAGCATCAACCGTGGTGGCCACGCACATTATGAGCTGGAGCAGATACTGGTAGCCGTTTCCGGCAAAATTATTGTACATACTGAAATGCCGGGAGGCCAAAAAGAGCGATTTATACTAGAAACGCCAAATATCGGTATTTTTTTACCCAAATATTGCTGGCACGAAATGCATTACTCCCACAATTCTGTACAAATGTGTATTGCCAACTCTGTTTACAACGAGTCTGACTATATAAGGGATTATAATGAATTCAAAAAAATATCATGAGTAGTATTCATAAGTTGGCAGATGTTCAATCCAAAAAAATAGGAAAGGGCACTATTGTTTGGCAATTTGCCATTATCCTATCCAATGCAGAAATTGGGGAAGATTGCAATATTAATTGTCATACTTTTATTGAGAACGATGTAGTAATTGGGAACAGGGTAACCGTTAAAGCCGGGGTTTTTATTTGGGATGGCATAAGAATAGAAGATGATGTGTTTATTGGGCCCAACGTAACTTTTGTAAACGATAAATATCCCCGTTCCAAAGAATATCCCGATAAGTTTCAATCAACAATAATTCGAAAAGGTGCATCAATTGGTGCAAATGCCACTATTTTAGGCGGTGTAGAAGTAGGTAAATATGCTATGATAGGAGCCGGCAGCGTAGTTACCAAAAATGTAGATGATTTTACGGTAGTTTATGGCAACCCTGCCAGAGTTATAAAAAAAATTATACGACCAAATAAAAAATGATCCCTTTTTTAAATATTAAACAAATTAATGAAAGGCATAAAGACCTGCTTACCGAAGCCTTTAATCAAGTACTACATTCCGGTTGGTTTATTTTAGGAAACAGGGTTGAACAGTTTGAAAAAGATTTTGCTGCTTATTGTAATGTAAAACATTGTATTGGTGTAGCCAATGGATTAGATGCATTAATACTTATACTTGAAGCCTATAAGGAAATGGGTGAAATGAAATGTGGTGACGAAGTATTAGTGCCTTCAAATACTTATATTGCCAGTATATTAGCTATTACCCGTGCAGGTTTAAGACCGGTATTAATAGAACCGGATATTAATACTTACTTAATAGATGCTGAAAATATTAAAGATAAAATTACGCCTAAAACAAAAGCTATACTTCCTGTACATTTATATGGCAGGGTTTGTGCAATGGACTCCATAAATAATATTGCAAAAAATTACGGGTTAAAGGTAATAGAAGATTGTGCCCAATCGCATGGGGCTGTTTATAATAAAAAAAAATGCGGCGGCCTGGGAGATGCAGCAGGTTTTAGTTTTTACCCGGGCAAAAACCTGGGTGCACTGGGAGACGGAGGCGCTGTTACAACCAACAACGATAAGTTAGCCGATACCATAAAAGCATTACGCAACTACGGCTCATTCAAAAAGTATGAAAATTTATATTGTGGGTTTAATAGCCGCCTTGACGAATTGCAAGCTGCATTACTTTCTACAAAATTACCTTTTCTTGATGCCGATAATCAACACAGAAGAATGGTAGCGCAATATTATCATGAAAATATCAATAACCCACTCATTACTCTTCCCTTTAAATCTTCAACAAACATTGTACAATTATTTGACCATGTATGGCATTTATTTGTAGTGAGCGTTGAAAATAGAAATAATTTTCAGAAATATCTTACAGAAAAAGGGGTTCAAACGGTTATTCATTATCCTATACCTCCACATAAGCAAAGAGCATATATTGAACTGTCCATGGCTTCCTTACCCATAAGCGAAAAAATTCACCAGCAAGTAATTTCGTTACCCATCAGCCCGGTTATTGAACTTAAAGAATACGATACAGTTTGCAAGGTTATAAATGCATATAAACCGTGAATTTAAAAAAAACCAGTCTTTATACTTCGATTTCTGCATTTGCAACTTTTATAAGTGGTTTTTTAATTGTTAAAGTTGTGGCTGTAAAAATTGGGCCCGAAGGTATTGCCTATCTTGGCCAGTTTCAAAATACTGTGGCCATATTGAATATGCTGGCAACAGGCGCAATTTCTATTGGCATCATCAAATACCTCTCAGAGTTTCGAAGGCAAAACGGCAAACAGGAAGAGGTAATAGGAACAGCCTTGCTTATTATGATTTGTTGTTCATTATTTATTACTGTTATCAGCCTGCTTCTGTCAGGTTATTTTTCTAAAATGTCTTTTAAAGATACTTCTTATTCTAAAGTGTACATAGCTTATGGAATTTGTACCATTGCCTTTGCTTTTAACTTGCTGTTTCCAGCAATATTAAATGGTTTAAAAAAAATAAAATGGCTCACTGCAGTTAATGTTAGCAGCTCAATAATTGGCGTATTGTTTATGCTTGTTTTCACTTTTTATTTTGGCATTAGCGGTGCCCTAATTTCTTCATCAGTACAGGCATTGGTAGTATTACTCATTAATTTATTTATTGCAAAAAAAGCAGGGGTATCTTTCAGCATCTCAGGTATAAAATATCATAAAGAAACAGCAAGTAAATTATTTAAGTTTTCATTAATGGCAGCAGTAAGCGGCATAGTACTACCATTAACGCAAATTCAAATAAGAGAAATTATTATTACCCGGTTTTCTTTTACCGATGCAGGATATTGGCAGGCCATTACAAAAGTATCCGATTATTACCTGGCATTTATCACTTCAATACTCGCTGTGTATTATTTACCCAGGCTTTCTGAAATTGACAATAAACCAGAGTTGAGGCTAGAGATTTTTAAAGGCTATAAAATTATTTTACCCATTGTAATAGCTATGGCTTTTGCAATTTGGATATTGAAAGAACCAATAATTCATATTCTTTTTTCAAAAGATTTTTTACCGGCAAAATCTTATTTTACATTTCAGTTACTTGGAGATGTGTTTAAAATAGGTAGTTGGCTTTTGGCCTACTTAATGCTGGCAAAAGCTTTAACAAAAGAGTATATCATAACAGAAATTTTATTTTCCGTTACTTTAATATTTTTATCCCGGTGGTTTATTGGCCAATATGGTGTAATTGGTGCAACCTATGCATTTGCGCTAAACTATGGCCTTTATTGGATATTAATGTGGTGGCTGCTCAAAAAATATTTTTATAAAGTATAACTGTAGTTGTTTTGAGGTATTGACAACTTATTATTTAACTTAGAATAATAAATGAGGAAGAAAAAAGTATTATTTTTTATCAATACACTTAGGTTCGGCGGTGCCGAAAGGGTAGTTTCTATGATGGTTAACCACCTAAAAGATGATTATGAAATACACCTTGCCCTGTTTCATAAAGAAATAGCTTTCCCCGTTTCTGAAGATATTGTTTTAGTTGATTTAAAGGAAAACCCCTCAACGGGTAATTCATTGATGTTGCTTAGGCTGCCATTAATTGCCCGTAAATTAAGCAAATACTGTAAAGCAACTGAAATAGAATTAGTTATTAGTTTTTTAAACAGGCCATCATATGTAACTGCATTTATGAAAAGTTGTTGGGGATTTAAAGGTAAAATAATCATGTGTGAACGATCCTATCAAAGCCAAATGTTAAATTATATTACCAGCAGTAGTTATTCATATAGATTTATTACAAAAAAATTAATTCATTTTGCCTATCAAAGAGCCAATATTATAATCAGCAATTCCATCATTTCAAAAGAAGATTTACAAAATAACTTTGCAATTACTACGCCAATAGAAGTTATTTATAACCCCGTAGATATTGCCGCTATTCAGCAAATGAGCAGGGAGCCAAAACCTGACTGTTTTTCAGATGCAGGAGCTTTCTATTTTATTGCTATTGGAAATTTCAGGGCCGAAAAAAATTTTGGACTTTTACTCCAGTCATTCTCTATAATTCAACCATTAATAAATGCAAAATTAATTTTTGTGGGGAGTGGAGCTTTGGAAAATACCCAAAAAATGCTTGCACATAAACTTGGCATTAATGATCATGTAATTTTTTGTGGGTTTCAGCAAAATCCTTACAAGTTTATTTCTAATGCCAATTGCCTGGTATTAAGCTCATATACAGAAGGGTTTCCCAATGTTTTACTGGAAGCGTTGGCCTGTAGCAAAACGATTGTTTCTACAGATTGCCTGTCGGGTCCACGGGAATTACTGGCTCCTTCATCTCTTCCATCCCAACAGGTAAAGGAAGGCATTGAAGTTGCAGACTTTGGAATATTAACTGCAGTAAATAATTCAAAAGCATTAGCTGAAGGCATGATGAAGGCTTACACCGACAAAACGCTTCGTTCTTCATTTGAAATAAAAGCAATTGAAAGGGCTGCCGTTTTTAATATTAATATCAATATTAATCAGTACAGGCAGGTTATTGACAATATTCTACAAATTTCCACAAAACATTAATTATTACCATGCAAAAAAAAATAATCTTTCTTGTGCCCAACCTGTTTTACGGCGGTGCTTCAAAGGTTATTACCCTAATTTGCAACAACCTCTGCAACCGGCGTTTTAAAATTTTACTGGTAGCGGTTAATGGAGAAAATAATTTTTATACCCAGGATATTGCACAGCTAAATTTTATTGACCTGAAAAAAAAACAGGTAAAAGTTGCAGCTTGGGCCATCTATCGGCTCATTAAAAGGGAAAAGCCCGATATTGTTTTTTCAAATGGGCAGGACCTGAATATCCTAAATACATTTTTTAAAAAATTTTGTTTTGTCAATAAATATCAACTGGTATGCAGAGAAACCTCGGTGCTTTCCGGCAATAATAACAATACAAAGCTGGGCAACCTTTATAATTGGCTGGTAAAAAAACTCTACAATAATGCCAATGCCATCATTTGCCAGTCGGCTCAAATGAAAAACGACCTTTGTAGAAACTTTAAAATACAGTCGAAAATATTACAGGTAATACCCAACCCTGTTGAAGTACTCAATGCAGTAGAAGCTGAGCATTTTAATACAAATGCTGAACTTAAATTACTCTTAATTGGCAGGCTGGTGCCCGAAAAGGGTTTTTTACGCATTTTAAAAGCAATGAAATATTTGCCCGGCAACTGGCAACTGGTTATTTTAGGCGATGGCCCACAATTAAATGAACTGAATAAGGCTACAGAAAAATTTGGTATTACACAAAAAATTATATTTGCCGGGCTGGTAAAAAATACGGCACAGTATATTTCCGGATGTAATTTTGTTTTATCAGGGTCATATAATGAAGGATTTCCAAATATTGTACTGGAAGCTGGTGCACAAGGCAAGCCGGTAATAGCTTTTAAAGCCCCTGGCGTTGGTGAAGAAGTAATAGAAGATGGTGTTACCGGTATTTTGGTAAATGAAGATGATGAAAAAATATTTGCCAATGCCATCATTACGGCGCAATCCATTAACTTTAACCCTTTGAAAATAAAAGAAAAAATTATCAGTCGCTATGGAATTTCGATAGTGATCGAACAATATGAGCAATTATTTGAATTATTAACCAACAACAACGAAACGTCAAAATAAAACGGTTTTTGAAAATATCTAAAGTAATTAACAAATAAATATTAATTGCCTGTTTATTACAGCCTGCATTATTTTGGTAATTTTTATAAGCTATGCCTCAGCCTAAAAAAATTGTATTTATAAAGCCCTTTAACCCTTACCTGCCGGAATTAAAGGCCTATATGGAATATTTTTCCCGGCATGGTTACGAAGTGCAGACGGTAAAAAACACCCGTGAACTTTCGGGTATGCGTTATGATGTAGAATGGCATTTCATGGGTATAGACAGGGTTCCTTACAAAAAAGGTGTAATCAAAATACATGAGTATGGTTCACTTTCAACACCTCCACTTTCGAGATTAAAGAACATAATAAAAAAACTTATTTCCCGCAAACCACAGTTTAGGGTATTTTTAAATGAAGCTGTTAAAAACACCTTTGCCTTTAACGATAATGTTGCTTCCTGCATTAGGGATATGGGTGTTGGCAACTCTTTTTTAAACGCAATAAACCTGCCGCAGCAAAAACAATATGATTTTTGCTACCTGGGCAATATGCATCAATTAAGGCAACTTGAAGACATGCTGGTGTATTTTAAAGAACGGCTTAAAAACAAAACTATATTATTAATTGGGGAACCAACCCCGCATCTAAAAAATAAATTTGGCAATTGTACAAACATACACTTTACCGGCATGTTAAATTATGATGAGGTGCCCAAGGAGTTGGCTAAATGTAAATTCGCAATAAATTATGTACCCAACATACATCCATATAATATTCAAACCTCTACAAAAGTTTTAGATTATTGTAGTTGCAATTTAAATATCATTACTAATAGATACGAATGGATTGAAAAGTTTGAATCGGACAACCAGGCTTCTTTTCTTTTTTTAAAAGATGATTTTTCTAATTTTACCTTGGAAAATATTGAATCCTTTGAATATAAAAATCCAAAAATGCAAAGTTTTGAATGGAATTCTGTTATTGAAAAAAGCGGGCTTCCCATTTTAATTGCCGGCCTTCTTAAATAAGGCATGTGCATTAATCCCTATCAATAATATACAAAAAAACGGGATACAGGGTATCTTGTATCTTACCAGCGACCCAAAATTTGGAGTGGTAATACCCACAATAAACCCAAAAGCCAGGCAAAATACCAGGCAAAACAATAGCACTTTGTCTTTAAACAAAGCAATAAAAAACCCAACCGGACCGGCCCTGAAAAGGGTATATAAAAAAAACAACATGAAAATTGTGCTTTCAAAAGCACTCAAAAACATTATGGGGCTTGAGGACTCCCAAAAATACGGCCTAAAAAAAACTGCATTTATAACTTTGGGTGAAATTTTTAGCAGGCCTTTTAAACTAAGGTCTACTTCTCCCAATTCAAAGAAAGACCTTCCCTCACCCCGGTCTTGAACTCCTTCAAAATTTTTTCTTTTTTCTGCAATGGTTTCACTTATTACATCCGTTGTCATTTCCTCCATTTTACTCTCCAACTGCAGGGTAAAAGCATATACCAGTATCACTATTAATACAAGTACTAAAGGAATCAGAATTTGCTTTATCAACATATTGGTAATACTGGCTCTTATTTTTAATATCCATAGTATAAATATTGCCGGCAGCAAAGCCAGTGCTATGTAATATTTGGTAATAAGCAATAACGTACCAAACAATACTAAATAGCCAAACTCCTTAGCTGAAAACTTTTTAAACATTAAATAAAAAATGCCATGTATCAAAAATCCAATACACATAATACACAAAGTATCTTTTAAAATAGCGCTGCTCCAAAATACTACACTGGGTATAAATAAGCAGGCCAATGCAAGATTTCTTTTTATATTGGGATAAAGTGGGGCAAACGCTTCAAACAATTTCCACAATCCCAAAAAAGACAGTATACTAAAAAATAATGTGGTAATGGTGAAATTTCTAAAAGTAAAAAAACTAAAAAAAGCCACTATCCGCATAGGCATAAAATTGGCTTCATGCTCAATATATCCTTCGTGTTCATAATTACCCTTGCTCATTTTATAATTCCAGTAGTCTTCTGCAGGAGCAAAAAGATATTTTAGATTGGCTGGGTTTTCGGTTATGTACTTATTGAGTTGTACACCTTCTTCATAATACATTATTGTATCTCCCTTGCCAAAAAAATACTGGGTAAGCAAAACAAATATCACGGCAAAAAGCATTTTTACCCTAAAAGCCCAGGTAAAATAGGTAGCCATTTCTTTAGAAAGATGCAATACCTTCAACCGGTAATACTGCATACATTTACTAATAATAAGCAGGTAAACAGGCAATAAAGCAAAATCCCAATAAGTTATTACCTGCTTCAAATTAATTTTTTAATTAAAGGATTAATTTTCCTTATTTATATTTTTGTAAATTTACGCCCTAAAATTATGCATACCATTTTAATTACAGGTGGCGCCGGTTTTATTGGCTCACACCTTACCCGGTTATTTGTAAACAAATACCCACAGTACAAAATAGTAAACCTCGATGCCCTCACTTATGCCGGCAACCTGGCCAACTTAAAAGATATTGAACAGGCGCCCAACTACCATTTTGTAAAAGGCGATATTACCGATGGCGAAATGGTAAAGCAGCTTTTTGCCAGCCATCAATTTACTGCTGTGCTGCATTGTGCGGCCGAAAGCCATGTAGACAGGTCTATTACCGATCCGCTGGCATTTGTAAAAACCAATGTAATGGGTACGGCAAATTTATTGCTGGCCGCAAGGGAAGCCTGGAAAGATAATCTAACGGACAAAATATTTTACCATATTTCTACCGATGAAGTGTATGGCTCACTTGGCGAAATCGGCTTTTTTTACGAAACCACGCCTTACGACCCACGCAGCCCATACTCTGCCTCTAAAGCATCCAGCGACCATTTGGTAAGGGCTTTTTACCACACTTATGGCTTGCCGGTAAAAATTTCCAATTGTAGCAACAACTACGGCCCCTTTCACTTTCCCGAAAAACTCATACCGCTCAGCATCAATAACATTATAAACAACAAGCAGCTGCCTGTTTATGGCAAAGGCGAAAATATACGGGACTGGCTCTATGTAGAAGACCACGTTAGTGCAATAGACGTTATTTTTCACAACGGTAAAATTGGTGAAACCTATAACATAGGTGGCCACAACGAGTGGAAAAATATTGATTTAATAAAGGAGCTATGCCGGCAAATGGACAGCAAGCTCAACCGTAAACCCGGCACCTCCGAAAAGCTCATAAGCTTTGTAAAAGACCGTGCAGGCCACGATATGCGCTATGCCATAGATGCCACAAAACTTAAAACAGAACTCGGCTGGGAACCCTCCCTGCAATTTGAAGAAGGCCTTTCAAAAACAATTGACTGGTATTTAAACAATAAAAAATGGCTGAGCAATGTAGTAAGCGGAAATTATGCCAGCTATTACCAGGAACAATATGGGAAGATGATTTAGCGGTTGATAATGGTTGAAGTTAGTTGTGATGGATTGAGGAGTTAAGATGTGTTGAAGTTAATAATATTTGGTTTAGTGAATTAAGAAATATTTCGTAAAATTGGATATCTAAACCTTACTAAACTAATTAATCATTCATCAAAACCCATTACATGAAAACGTACTCATTTGAAAAGTTGGAATGCTGGCAGCATGTAAAAAATTAGCAGTGTGTACCTATAAAAACACCCAAAAATTCCCCGGAGAAGAAATATTCGGCCTCGTATCACAAATGAGGAAGTCAACCATTACTATTGCATTAAATGTAGCAAAGGAACTTCCCGAAAAACTTATAAAGTCCATTCGTATTTTAGTACCATTTCTTACAGCAGCGCAATAGAATTATTAAATAACTTGATTATAGCAAAAGATTTAGGATATTTATCAAATGAACAATATATAGAAGTAAGGGAGCAAGTGGAAATACAAACATTTTTAATTGCAAGATTAAGAAAATCACAACAATCAATAATCAAACAAAACCCTAAACAAACCTAAAACCTCTAAACCTTCTAAACTACCTTTACCCTATCTAAGCAAACCTAAACATAATGAAAGGAATAATACTAGCAGGCGGCTCAGGCACAAGACTCTACCCAATAACGATGGGAATAAGCAAGCAACTCATGCCTATTTACGACAAGCCCATGATTTACTATCCGCTCAGCACATTAATGCTGGCAGGTATAAAAGATATATTAATAATAACCACGCCAGAAGACCAGCAGCAATTTATGCGCCTTCTCGGCGATGGAAAAAAATGGGGCTGCAATATTGAATATGCAAAGCAGGAAGTACCCAACGGCCTTGCACAGGCGTTTGTAATAGGTGAAAAATTTATTGGCAACGATAAAGTAGCATTGGTGCTGGGCGATAATATTTTTTACGGCAGCGGTTTTAGTAAGCTGTTGCAGCAGGCTGCAAACTCGGGCCAGCCTACCATATTTGCCTACCCCGTGAGCGACCCTGAAAGATATGGTGTAGTAGAGTTTGATGAAAACCTTGCTGCAGTAAGCCTTGAAGAAAAACCGCTAAAACCAAAAAGTAATTTTGCCGTGCCCGGCCTATATTTTTACGATAACTCCGTTGTGAAAATAGCCAAAGAATTAAAGCCCGGCCCAAGGGGCGAATACGAAATTACCGATCTAAACAAAATTTACCTGGAACAAAAAAAGCTGCAAGTTGCCGTTTTAGACCGTGGCTTTGCATGGCTCGATACCGGCACCTTTGACTCCCTTAGCGATGCCAGTGAATACGTAAGGGTAATTGAAAAAAGGCAGGGCTTAAAAATTGGTTGCCCCGAAGAAATTGCCTGGCGTATGGGATTTATTAATTTAGACCAGCTTAATTCGCTGGCTCAGGGCTTAATTAAAAGCGGTTACGGCCAGTATTTGCTCAATATTATAGAGAAACAATAATTTCCAAATAACTTTGAGCATTCAAATATCCGTTGAAGAAAAACATTGCCCATATCATCCAAAACCTCGGCAAAGGAGGCGCAGAAACTATTTTAGTTGCTGAAGTAAATGAATTAACAGAGTTTAATAATATTGTAATTACTTTGTTTAAAGGCAATGCATTCCCGCAATTTCATCCACATAAGCTCATTTGCCTCAATATTAAACATTACCTGATTACTCCATTTTATTTTTTTCGCTTTAGAAAAATATTGAAGCAAAACAATATTTCTCTTGTGCATTCCCATTTATATTGGGCCACTATTTTGGCAAGGTTTGCCACACCGGCACATATACCTTTGGTAACTACTATACATACTTATGTTTCACAATCTATAGAGTATAAAAAAAAATTAATGCAATGGCTGGAAAAATTCAGCTATCGTTTTCGGCCATCCATTATCATGGGCGACTCTATAGGTGTGGTAAACGAATATTTTGAATTTTTTAAACTCCATCCACACAAAAAAATTGAAGCATATTCCTTTGTAGATCCCCGGGTTTTTGCAAAACGAAAAGAAGTATTTAAAACCGCTACTTCAGCAGAAAAATTTACACTCATAACCGTTGGCAGGCCCACCATCCAAAAAAACCATACTTATCTTTTAGATGCCTTCCGTATGCTAAAGCATGATAACTTTGAGTTACATATTTACGGAATGGGCGACCAGTATGAAGATTTAAAACAACAAATAGAAAAGGAAAATTTACCGGTAGTGCTGAAAGGGGCCGCCAGCAATATACAGGATATAATACCGCTGTATGATTTATTTACTATGAGTTCCTTATACGAAGGCTTTTCTGTAGCAGTGCTGGAAGCAATGGCGCTTAAAATGCCTATAATGCTCAGCAACATCGTTTCTTTCAAGGAACAGGGAGGCGAAGAAGTTATCTATTTTGATTTAAACAACCCCAATGATTTTGTACAAAAATTAAAATCTATTGCTGCCGATAAAAATAAACAACAAAAAATGGCCGAAGGCGTTTGGAAAAGGGTTATGGATAATTTTACCTTAGCCCATCACATGGCAGCACTTAGAATAGCTTATACCAGTGCGCTAACCGAAACCAATAATTAATTATGTGCGGAATTTCAGGATTTGCAGATTTTAAAAAACTCACTACAAAGGAGCAATTAGAAAAAATGAACCGCTCCATGCAACTGCGTGGACCCGATGGGGAGGGATATGCATTTTACCAAACTCCGTACGCCTCAGTTGGCCTTGGCCATCGCAGGCTTAGCATTATTGACCTAAGCAATGCTGGCAGCCAGCCGCAGCATTTTGGGCAATTTCATATCACTTTTAATGGTGAAATTTATAATTACCGTGAACTAAAAGACGAACTTATTGCCAAAGGCCACCAGTTTGTAAGCCATAGCGATACCGAAGTGATACTCCATGCCTATGCAGAATGGCAGCAAGCCTGCCTACAAAAATTTATTGGCATGTTTGCCTTTGTTATTTATGACGAAGCAAAGCAAGAAATTTTTGCAGCTAGAGACAGGGCAGGTGTAAAACCTTTTTTTTATTACTGGAACGATGATTTGTTTCTTTTTGGCTCGGAACTAAAGGCATTAATGCAACACCCAAATTTTAAAAAAAATATCAATATTGATGCAGCAGGCGCATATATGCAATTTGGCTATGTGCCTGCGCCTCATTGTATTTTTACAGATACTTATAAATTAAAGCCCGGCCATTTTTTTCACTTTACCGTATCCAAAAAAGAAATAAAAATTGAGCAATATTGGAGCGTGTACAATGCTTACAATAAACCTACGCTCAATATAAGCCTGCCCGAAGCCATAGAGGAAACAGAAAAATTATTGCTTAGTGCATGTCAGTACCGCATGGTAAGCGATGTGCCCGTGGGTGTTTTTTTAAGTGGAGGCTACGACAGCAGTTGTGTTACCGCTTTATTACAGGCAAACAATACCGAAAAAATTAAAACTTTTACCATTGGCGTACCCGATGCCGGGCTTAATGAAGCCCCTTATGCAAAAGAAATTTCTGCCCACCTAGGCACACAGCATACGGAGTATTATTGCACTGCTGCCGAAGCTTTGGAAATTGTACCCAAGCTTCCTTATTACTATGATGAACCGTTTGCCGATAGCAGCGCTATACCCACAACACTGGTGAGCAGGATTGCCCGGCAGCAGGTTACCGTAGCCTTATCTGCCGATGCAGGAGACGAGGTTTTTGCAGGTTACAACCGGTATGATTATATTACAAAGCTGGGCAATAAACTCAGGCTCATGCCGCAGCCGGTAAGAAATGCCGCAGCCGCAGTAATGGATAAAATACCGGCAAACAGCATCCCTTACTTTAATAAAAAATATTTATTTACCAGCAGGTACGAAAAAGTAAAAAACCTTTTTAAAAATGCTTCTGCAGAAAATTTGCTCATGAGCCTTACCAAGCAAATGGATGATGCTGCCATAAAAAATTTATTTAAAAGTAATATTCAAAAATTAGATACGGCTTTTGATAGTAAGGAATTGACAAAAGAATATAATTCGCCGCTGCCGTATATAATGGCCATTGATTACGAAACCTATTTGCCCGACGATATTTTACAAAAAGTTGACCGGGCAACCATGAGTGCAAGCCTCGAAGGTAGGGAGCCTTTTCTCGATCACCGGATTATTGAATGGGCAGCGCAATTGCCCATTGATTTAAAATACAACAAAGGCATAAAAAAATATTTATTGCGGCAAATAGTACATAAATATATTCCACAAAATTTATTAGACCGGCCAAAAATGGGCTTTGGTATACCCATTGCCTCCTGGCTGCAAAATGAATTAAAAGCCATTGTAGATTTTTATTTAAGCGATTCGTTTATTGAAAAGCAGGGCTTGTTCAACAACAATGAAATTCAAAAAATTCGCAACTCGTTTTATAAGGGCAAAACAGAAAGAGCCGAAAAAATTTGGTACCTGCTTATGTTTCAAATGTGGTACGATACCTGGATGAATAAAAACCCGGCAGGCTCATGAAAGAACGTTTAATTAGCATATATAAAAACACCACTTACCGCACAGTTGCCACTTACGTATTTGTACTCTTTTTTTCCCGTGGCGTATCGTTTTTATTGCTGCCATTATTTACCAACCCAAAGTACTTAACACCGGCAGACAATGGCATGTTGAGTATTTTTTCCAGCAACCTTATTTTGCTTACACCCTTCATCACCCTGGGTTTGGTACAATCTTCCTCCAGGGATTTTTTTGCCAAAGACGAAGAAAGTTTCAAAAAATCGTTTACTCAAAATATTATTATAGCACTGGTCATGATGGTTTTGGTAATTGGTTTTTTACTCCTCTTTAAAGATTATTTCAACAATAAGCTGCATATTAACGGCATGTTGTTGTTTATTATCCCCTTGCTCATATACCTTACCCTGTTTAACGACATGTTTTTAACCATACTAAGAAACAAAAATGAGGTAAGGTTTTTTTCCATTATCAATATTTGCAAAACAATACTGGAGTATGGCGCATCTGTACTATTAGTAGTATTTTTATATAAAGGCTGGTACGGCCGTATAGGAGGAATTATTATTGCCGCAGTAACCATTAATTTCGTAAGCATGTTTTACTTATGGAAAAAACAATACCTCAGGTTTGATTTTAAATTAAAACACATTTCAGAAGAGATCAAATTTAGTGTTCCCATTATTTTATTTCAGCTTTGTGTTTTTATGCTTGGCCTCAGCAACAAAGCATTTTTGGCGTTTTTTAAAATAGATGAAGCTGAAATTGGCATATATGCCATTGCCACTATTTTTGGCGCCATGGTTGGCGGCTTTTCATACGGCGCATCCTACTACACACAGCCGCAGCTTTACAAAGCATTTAAAGAAGAAGGCATTTCTTATACCGTATTTAAACCGCACCTTTTGCGTTTTATAAAACTGGTAAGCATTATTACATTGGGTTGCATAATTACAGTACTTTTTCTTTATTATTTTTTTATCAACAAACTTTATATAAAAGGCATTGGTTATTTTTTTGTTGGCGCAGCAGCTTCTTACCTCTGGTCAATTAATAATTTTTATTTTCAGGTGCTCATTTACAGTAAGTGGAACAGGAAAATGTTATACCTTACTGTTTTGTCCTTACTCTTGTCTTTTACAACAAGGTTTATTATGGTAAAATATTTTGGTATTTGGGGAGATGTGTGGAGTACATTCTTAAGCACAGTATTTTTTACCGTACTTATTTTTATTTTTTTAAATAGTTTTATCAGGCAAAAAGAGAAAATCAACACTACCGTAATTTCGAAATAATGAATACACTGGCTCCTGTTGCATTTTTTGGATATAACCGCCCCAGCCATACAAGGCGAACGCTAGAAGCGCTGATGCAAAGCAGGCTTAGCGACAAAACTTCTTTGTATATTTTTATAGACGGCCCAAAACCTAATGCAAACTCTGAAGCAATTGAAAACAATAAAGCGGTAAAGAATGTAGTAAGGGAAAAACAATGGTGCAAAGAAATAAAAATTGTGGAAGCGCCCGGGAATAAAGGATTATTTCACTCCATTGTTGATGGTATAAATGAAGTTTTAAAAACAAATGAAACGGTAATTGTGCTGGAAGATGACGTACAGGTTTTTCCGGGTTTTTTAAAATACATGAATGATGCACTTGGTGTTTATGCAAATGAAGGGCGGGTGATGCATATAAGCGGGTTCAGCAAACCTCAATTTGAAAATGTAGCGCTTAAAGAAAGTACTTTCTTTTTTAACCATACTACCTGCTGGGGTTGGGCTACATGGAAAAGGGCCTGGAGCAAATTTAATCCCGATCCGCTGCTTTTAATGAAACTGGCCAGGCAAAAAGGCAATTTAAAAAAACTCAATATCAACGGCACATTTGAAAATTACTGGAGCCTTCATTCTATTGCCCATAAAAAATTTCAAAGCTGGAACACACTTTGGCATACCTCTGTTTTTTTAAACAATGGCCTTTGCCTGCATCCTGCAAAATCGCTTACGGCTAATTTTGGTTTTGACGGCAGCGGTACCAACTGTGATGTAAGCGGACAGGTTGGCAACAATGAGTTTTTTGCAGAAGATTTGCCTGTATATCCTATACCATTAGAAAATAATGAAGAGATTATTAAGCACAACACATATAAAATACATTCGTTCAGGTTTAGGGCTATTTTTTACCTAAAACATAAACTTAGGTTTTTATTCAGAAGATAAACACAACATTTTTGAAACCCGATAAAAATATACTATTTATATCTCATGACGGCATGACGGATCCACTAGGACAAAGCCAGGTAATTCCCTACTTGCAAGGCATTAGCCGTAGCGGGCCATATCATTTTTATATTTTAAGCCTCGAAAAAAAAGTTGCTTACGAAAAAAATAAACAAATAATAGAACAATCACTTAAAGGGTATAACATTACCTGGGTTCCCTTGACTTACCATAACAAGCCGGCGGTTTTTTCTACTTTATATGATAATTTTAAATTGAAAAAAGCCGCTGCAAATCTCCATAGGCAACATCAGGTACACATGGTACATACCCGGAGCGGTATGCCTGCATTAATAGGCCTTTGGCTCAAAAAAAAATTCGGTATTAAGTTTTTGCACGACATAAGAGAATTTTATGCCGATGGCCGTATAGACGGCAAAATGTGGAATTTAAAAAATCCTGTCTACAATATTATTTACCGCTACTTTAAACAAAAAGAAAAACAAGAAATACAATATTGCGACGGCATCAACTGCCTTACACATGCTGCAGAACGCATCATAAAAAAATTGCCTTATTACAATAGCAAAACCCCTTTGCAGGTTATTCCATGCAGTGTAGATATGCAATTATTTGATCCACAAAAATACGGTACAGCATCAATTGCCGAATTAAAAAAAGGGCTGGGTATCCAAGCCAATGAAATTGTTTTTAGTTACCTGGGCTCTATTGGCGGCTATTATTTAACCGAAGAAATGATAAGATTTTGTAAACTCGTTGCCGAAAAATTTCCGCTGGCAAAATTCCTTTTTATTTCCCCTCACAGGCACGAACAAATTTTAGCAGTAGCTGCCCAATATGGGCTATCCACAGATAAAGTAATTACCGTAAACGCCAAAAGGGCCGAAGTACCGCAATGGCTTGCCATAAGCAACTATTCTTTCTTTTTTATTAAACAGGCATTTTCAAAACTTTCCTCTTCACCCACCAAGCATGCCGAAATAATGGCCATGGGCATTCCTGTAATTACCAATAATGCTGTAGGCGACCTGGAAGAAATAATACGTAACACCGCCACAGGCTTTGTACTCAAAGATTTTACCAATGAATCATTTATGAAACTGATTGACCAATTGGCCGGGGAAAATAATTTTAATAAAGCAGCCATAAGAACCGAAGCGGAAAAATATTATGCATTACCTAAAGCCATACAAAAATATACAGCCTTATATACAGCAATACTGGAGGAATAATTAAGCTGTTATCATTTCTGCTTTTTTTACCACTGCTTTTTTCCCTTTCTTAATCAGCTTATCGTTATAATATAATATTAGAAAAAGCATAATTACATAAAACGGCATACAGGGTATTTTATACCTTACCAATGTGCCAAAATTAAGGGTGGAAGCGCCCACAAAAAGGGCAAATGAAATAGAAAAAATAAAACAGAAAAGTACGGCTGATTTTCTAAAAATGGCTCCAAAAAATGGCCTTATTCCACAACGCAGCAATACTGAAATTGTAAATAACATCAGGATTAAGCTTTCAATAGATGAAAGTATTGTAGAGATTTTTTTTGACTCCCAAATATATGGCCGGAACAGTGTGGCATTAATGGCTGCAGGAGCTGTTTTAAGCAGGCTCACCATACTTCCGTCGTATGTAACGCCCAAGGTAAAATACGAACCTTCCCCGCCACGGTTTTGCTGCACCTTATAACTATCCTGCAAATCAACAATACGTTCTTCAATACCTTCTTTTGCAAAATTGCCAATCCCTTTTTCCATGGTATCGGATAGCTGAACAAAGCCCACTAATCCCAGAAAGAAAAACAAAAGCACCACAAAAACCCTTGCCAAAGTATTTTTTACCAACCCCACATTGAGCAAAACCAGGTAAATACCAATGGCTGGTAAAAAAGAAAGCAAAATGTAAATTTTAAGGATATATAGCAACCAGGCAGAAAACAATACAATAAGAAAATTTAAGAGTAGCTTTCTTTTAGCATAAAACAAATGATACAGCGAGTAAGTAAACCATCCTAAAGCGCCCACACAAAGCGTATCTTTTAATATACCCGAACTCCAAAATAAAAACGTAGGCAAAAAAAGAATGGAAATTGCCAGTTGTTTTCTCAATTTTGGAAACTGCTCTTCAAAAAAAATAAAAAGCTTCCATGCTCCAGTAAAAGCCAGCATCCCAAATATAAGATTGGTTGCCATAAGCCTGCCAAAAGTGAAAAAACAAATTATAGAGGCAAAACGCACCACCATGTAATTATTTTCTGTGGTTAAATATCCCAGGTTGTGGTTAAAATACAACAGGTTTTCATCAAACTCATGTGCCGGCTGAAAAAGAAGATAGAGGTTTGAAGGATTGCTTATTATTAATTTATAAAAATTATACGCTTCGGGAAAATAAAGGTCCACCGTATCGCCACGGGCAATTAAACCAAATAAACTATAACAAAGGCTGCTAAATACCCTTGCCCAAAAGGCAATTATAATTATTTTACGGTGTTCGGGCTTGCAGGTTTTGCTTAGCTGTTTACACAACAGAAATAAAACTAAAGTAATTAATAAGAACATGAAAAAATCTAATAACCCCATCTTCCTTTTTACTTTAAATATTAAAAAAGCGAATTTATTCTATTCAATTTAAATCCGTCATACTACAAAACTACATGGTTGTGAAATAGTTAGTTTACGGATGGCCGGTTCTTTTGTTGTAGCATTTAAAAATGAAAAATAGCCCATTTTATTCAAAAAAAACGCAATAATAGGCTCATTTCTACGTTTTTATACTGTCCAATAAGTATTTCTAACATTCTAATGAACTGCCATGCAATCCATTATTACCTTCAATTCTATAAATAGTGAGCCGCTTCAAGAGCCCGTTTTTAATAAGCTCCGTGTTGCCTTTAAAAAAACTGAGCCTGTACCTGTAGTAAAATTAAATCCCAAAAAATTAATTCGCATTACCACCGTTCCTATGGCCTTAAAATATCTTTTGCCGGGGCAAATGAAATTTATGAAAGAGAATGGGTATGATGTATTGATGGTAAGTGCAAATGGAAAAGAACTTGCCGATGTAATTGCCCATGAAAAATGCCGGCATAAAATTGTACCCTTTACCAGAAAAATTACACCCTTACAAGACCTTAAATGCTTATATCAACTGGTAAAATTATTTCGTAAAGAAAAGCCCAATATTGTACATACCCATACACCAAAAGCCGGCTTGCTCGGCATGCTTGCAGCAAAAATTTGTGGTGTAAAAACCCGTATCCATACGGTAGCAGGATTGCCAATGATGGTTGAAAATGGGGCAAAATTTAAACTGCTTAAATGCATTGAAAAAATTACCTACATGGCGGCAAGTAATGTATGGCCAAACAGCGCTTCGTTAAAAGAATACATAGTTGCACATAAGCTGGCCAATCCTTCAAAACTGGATATTATTGGTAAAGGCTCCAGCAATGGCATTAATTTAAACAGGTTTAATACTTCAGGGCTTATGCTCAATAAAATTGCCACTACGGAATTGCAAATAAAATTTTCAAAGCAAAATACTTACCTGTTATTTATGGGCAGGTTGGTAAAAGATAAAGGTATTGTAGAGTTAATTGAAGCTTTTGCACAGTTGCAACCCATGTATCCTCACCTCAGGCTCATACTTGCAGGGGAGTTTGAAAATACATTGGACCCTTTGCCCCAGGATACCATTTCTGCCATAACAAAAAACCCGGCGGTAATCCATATATCCTGGACAAATGATGTGGAGTATTTTATGCACCTTGCCGATGCTTTTGTCTTTCCATCGCACAGGGAAGGCTTCCCTAATGTGTTGCTCCAGGCTGCAGCTATGAAGCTCCCGGTAATTTGCAGCAAAATTGCAGGCAATGTAGATATTGTTCAAAATAAAAAAACCGGGCTGCTTTTTAATACCGGTAATGTTACCGAACTTATAGAAGCAATTGAATATTCCCTTACTCAAAAAAAGCAAATGATCGAAATGGCTGCTGATTTACAAAAAATTATTTTTTCCGATTACCAGCATACAGCCATCTGGCAAAAAATATTGCAACAATATACACTGCTTCAAGCCTATAAAAAAACGGTAACAGTAGCTACTCCACAAAAAAATCACCCATTTATTGAACGGTGCAGGCAGCTTGCCAGCCAGCTTTTACACCCGGGGTATAATATGGAAAATCAGCTTTCCAGCGAGTGATACAGCCATAAAATAATGATTTTCAGCGTTAGTTTTCCGTAGTTTTGCTGTCTTAATCAACTCATACTTTATTTGCAAAAGGCAAAACTTATTAGAATTACCACGGTACCAATGGCGCTTGCTTATCCTCTTAAAGGCCAGTGCTCTTATATGCATGAAAATGGTTTTTATGTAATAATGGCCAGCGCCGATGAAAAAGAGTTAAGCACCCTGCTTAAAAATGAAATTTGCCCACATGTAGTGGTTCCTATGACCAGGAGCATAACTCCTTTTGGTGATTTAATATGCCTTTACAAGCTGGTAAAACTATTTACAAGAGAAAAGCCTGAAATTGTTCATAGTGAAACTCCAAAGGCAGGCTTACTGGGAATGATGGCAGCAAAAATGGCCAGGGTTCCAATAAGGATTCATACCGTTGCAGGTATGCCGCTAATGGTTGCCACTGGCGCAAAACTGAAACTGCTAAAATTTATAGAACGTTTTACTTATTCCTGTGCCACAAATGTGTGGCCAAATAGTGAATCACTAAAATCATTTATTTTAGAAAACAATTTCACCAAAAGTGAAAAACTGGAGGTAATTGGCAAGGGGTCTTCCAATGGTATCGACCTTGCCAAATTTAACAAAACACTGCTACGCAATAATGCATTAGAAGAAATAAAGAAAAACATTGCTTACGATAAAAACTGTAAGTACCTGCTTTTTGTTGGCCGTATTGTAAAAGACAAAGGTATTTCCGAGTTGGTAAATACGTTCAACCAGTTATTAAAAAAAGATCCTTCACTCAAGCTGGTGCTAGTAGGCCAGTTTGAAAAACAACTCGATCCACTTTCGCCTGCAATTGAAAAAGAAATTACACACAACAATTCCATCATCCATATTTACTGGTCGGGCAGGGTAGAATATTATATGTCGCTTGCCGATTTTTTTGTGTTTCCGTCTTACAGGGAAGGCTTCCCAAATGTGCTGCTGGAAGCCGGAGCTATGAAGCTGCCGATAATTTGCAGTAATATTGGCGGCAATATAGATATTGTAAAACACAAAGAAACAGGGCTTCTTTTTGATACCTACAATGAAGCCGATATGCAGGAAAAACTGGCATGGGCATTACAAAACAAAGAGGAAATGATGAAAATGAGCGAAAGCCTTTACCACACAGTTTCTACGGAATATAATAGGGAAAAATTTTGGGCTCAAATGAACTTGCAGTATAAAAAACTCATTAAAGAAAACAACCTTTAAAACCAAAGTGCATGATACTTGTAGGATATAGCGGCCATGCATACGTTGCCTATGGCATTGCCCAGGCTGCCGGCATTGCCGTTTCAGGATATTGCGATAGTGAAGAGAAAACCCAAAACCCTTTTAACCTCACCTGGTATGGTTCCGAAGAAAGTGATGCTGCAAAAGCAGCAATAAAAAAAGTCGGCTATTTTGTAGCAATTGGCGATAATAATATTCGAAAAAAAGTAACGAAAAAATTAATTACCGGCTATCCTTCTTCCAATATCATTCATCCCACTGCAGTAATTGCTGCAGATGCTTTTATAAAAAATCCAGGCATAATGGTAAGTGCCGGAGTAATTATTAATCCATTAGCTATTATTGAAGCAGGCGCAATTTGCAATACGGGTTGCATCATTGAACACGAATGTGAAATAGGCAAATATGCACATATTGGGCCAGGAGCTATCCTTTGCGGCAATGTAAAAGTGGGCGAATGCAGCTTTCTTGGTGCAGGCGCCGTAATAAAGCAAGGCATTGTAATAGGCGCAAATTGTATAATAGGTGCCGGCGCTGTGGTGGTAAAAAATGTTGCCGATAACTGCCAGGTAAAAGGTGTGCCTGCCCAATAAAATCGCTTTTTAAAAAGCCCTTTTTAAGGCATATATTTGCAAAAATTTTACAACAACACTATGAAAGTATTGGTTACCGGCGGCGCAGGGTATATTGGTTCTGTACTCGTTCGTCAGCTCCTGGAAAAAGGCTATAAAGTTCGTGCACTTGATAGTTTAAAATTTGGTGGCGATGCCTTGTATGAAGTAATGCTCAATCCCAATTTTGAATTTATTAAAGGCGATATCCGCAATACAAAAGATGTGGAAACAGCATTGAAAGATATTGATGCCGTTGCACACCTTGCGGCAATTGTTGGCGACCCTGCCTGCAAAAAATATAGTGATGAAGCACATGAAACCAACTGGAACGGCAGTGTAGCACTTTTTGAAGCAGCAGAAAAAGCTGGCATTAAAAAATTTGTATTTGCCAGCACATGCAGCAATTACGGCAAAATGCCCGACCCCGATTCTTTTGTTACCGAAACCTCCGAACTAAGGCCCGTATCTTTATATGCAGAGCTTAAAGTAAAATTTGAAAAGTATATTTTAGAAGAGCGCAAAAACAGCAAAATGTGCGCAACCTCACTCCGCTTTAGCACCGTTTATGGTTTTTCGCCACGCATCCGTTTCGACCTCACAGTAAATGAATTTACCCGTAATGCAACCATTAATGGCGAGCAGGAAATTTGGGGCGCACAATTTTGGCGGCCCTATTGCCATGTAGAAGATTTGGCCCGTGCCGTAATTGTAGTTTTAGAAACTGATAATGCAAAAGTAAAATCAGAAGTGTTTAATGTGGGCAGCACAGATGAAAATTACAACAAAGGGATGATAATTGAAGAAGTTTGCAAAGTAGTGCCCAATGTAAAAGTAAATTATGTAGATATGAATGAAGACCCCAGGGATTACCGGGTGAACTTCGATAAAATAAAAAGCCAGCTGGGCTATAGCATTACTAAAAAAGTGCCCGACGGTGTAAAAGAAATTTATACTTTATTAAAAACCGGCGTGGTAACCGATTCTTTTTCGCAAAAGTTCAGGAATATATAATTTTTACCACCTTGCATCTTTTAGCATTTGTAAAAAAGCCCCTTCCCTGCTTTGAAGGCTGTAGTGCACTTCAATTTTGTTTCGGGCCAGAAAGCCCATTTCTTCTCTTTTGGCCTTATCATTTAATAGCATGGATAAACTTCTAATCCATTCTTCTTTTGAATTACAAATAAACCCATTAATTCCATTATCAATAATGCTGGTATTGGCGCCGGTTGGGCTGGCTACAGCCGGTATGCCTGTGGCCATGTATTGAATAATTTTAAAGCCGCATTTTCCTTCGCTCCACCTGTCTTTTACCAGGGGCATTATGCCAATATCAAAATGCTGCAGGCTTTCAATTTCCGTCTGGGTATTCCAGGGAACAAAAACAAAATCAATATCCAACTCCGGTTTTTTATCAGAAATTACAACTAATGCAAACTCATGCAATTGTTTTAATTCTTTCAAAATTTCTATGCAGGATTGCAGGTACATAATGGTAGAATGGGAGCCCGTCCATCCAATCACAGGGGGAATATTATTATTTTTAGCTTTTGCCGGCACATACCTGTTTACTGCATCAACTACAGTGGGTAAAAACAAAGATTGCCTTGCACCGGATTGTTTTGCATAGTTTTCTAAAAAATTATTTCCGGCGCTATTAATAAAAGCCCATTTGCAGATATATTTTATCTTCCAAAATGCTTTGGCAAAAAAAGCCGCCCGGTTTGCTGCACTAATTGAAGGCTCCCAAATGGCGTCATCATAGTCATAAATAAATTTTCTTTTAAGCAGTTTTGCCAATATCCATTCAAAAACCGGAGGGCCAAGCGGGGAAGCCTCCCTGTGAATAAAAATTACCTCATAGTTTTTGCTTTCAAAAAATACCAATTTTAACCTTCGCAAAAAACCCATTAAAATTCCAAAAATTTTTTTTGCCGATATGCCCTTTTTATATAAAAGTGTATATGTACCTGAATTTACAAATGGGGCAAGTTTGTATTGTATCCTTTCCCTTTTAAGCAAAGAAAAATATTGCTCTATCCTAAAGCGCTGAGAAGGTGCCGTAGATAGTGGATAAGGCACAATGAAAAGGATTTTGATGGGGCTGGTTTTGAAATTTGTCATACAAGAACCTGCAAAGTAACAAATTAGCCCAAAATGGCTTTGAAGCCTGATGAGATTTTATCTACATTTGCACCTGTAAAAAAGAATATTCTTTATGTTATTGCTCAGTGGGCCCAATATGGGCGGAAATGAATTAAAATATGTGTCGGAATGTATAGAAACCGGATGGGTAAGCAGCGTAGGCGCTTACGTAGATAAATTTGAAAAACTCAGTGCCGAATTTGCAGGCACCCAATATGCCGTAGCTACAAGTAGCGGCACTACGGCCCTTCATACCTGCCTGGTAATGCTTGGCGTTACTGCCAGCGATTATGTGATTGCACCCAATATTACTTTTATTGCTACCTGCAATTCCATTAAATATACCGGCGCAGGTTTAATTCTTATAGATGCCGATGAATTTAACTGGCAAATGGACCTTAACCTGCTGCAGGAGTTTTTGGAAAATGAAACCGAACAAAAGAACGGCGAATGTTTTTATAAAAAAAATGGCAGAAGGATACCCGTAATAATGCCGGTACATGTGCTGGGCAATATTTGCGATATGGACAGGCTTATGGCTTTAGCAAAAAAACACAACCTGGTTGTATTGGAAGATAGTACCGAAGCGCTGGGATCTTATTATAAAGGCAAACATGCAGGCAGCTTTGGCATAATGGGAACCTTTAGTTATAATGGCAATAAAATTATTACTACCGGTGGCGGCGGAATGATTGTTACCCATAATGAAGCTTTTGCCAAAAAAGCAAAGCACCTTACCACACAAGCCAAAAGCGACCCTTTTGAATACATACATGATGAAATAGGTTATAATTACCGGCTTGTAAATGTAGCCGCAGCAATGGGTGTAGCGCAAATGGAACAACTGCCCGGCTTTTTAAAACGCAAAAAAGAAATTATTGCCTTTTATAAAAATGAATTAAACAGTATTGCAGACATAAGCTGGCAGCAGGTAAACGATGATGTAAACCCCAATTGGTGGTTGCCTACCATTAAAACAACCAAACAAAGGCAAGTTTTAAAATTATTAAACGATGCCAAAATGCAAAGCCGCCCTTTTTGGGTTCCTATGAACCAGCTCAGGATGTTTAAAGATGAAATTTATTATCACAAAACCGATCGGTCTGATTTTATTTATACCCATTGCCTAAGCATACCTTGCAGCACCAATATTACCCAGGCAGATTTAAAAGCAGTAGCCGATAAAATAAAAGAAGCCTATTAAGTATTATATTGCACCCTAGCAGCTTATGTATAAAATTTTTAAACGGATATTGGATATTTTAATTGCTGGTATTGCCCTCATCCTCCTGTCTCCCATCCTCATTCCTGTAATGATAATTTTATGGATTTCCGGCGAACATGCAGTTTTTTATTTTCAAAAACGGGTAGGGTATAAAAATAAAGAATTTGATATTTGGAAGTTTGCCACTATGCTCAAAAACAGCCCCAATATGGGCACGGGTGAAATAACGCTTCGCAACGATCCCAGGGTTTTGCCTTTTGGAAAATTTTTACGCATCACCAAAATAAATGAGCTGCCTCAAATATTTAATGTTCTTAATGGCGATATGAGTATTGTGGGGCCACGGCCATTAATGCCGGTAAGTTTTAATTTATACAGCGAAGCCGTAAAAGAAAAAATTTATACCTCCAAACCAGGAATGACCGGAATAGGCTCCATTATTTTCCGGGATGAGGAAAGGATAATCTCCCAATCTACCGACCCAAAAAAAATGTATGCAGAAGTTGTGTATCCCTATAAAGAAAAGCTGGAAATGTGGTACCTGGGAAAAGCCTCAATGTCAACAGACATAAAAATTATTTTTCTCACTGCCTGGTCTATAGTATTTCCTAAAAACCAAATGGCACATACCCTTTTTAAAGACCTCCCGGTTAGAAATTTTTAATGCCCCCCGTTTTTTAAAAACGTAATTTTAAACCGTGAAAAAAGCTATTGTAATTGGCGCTGGTTTTTCGGGCCTTTCTGCTGCCACCTATCTTGCTAAAAACGGCTGGGCAGTTACCGTACTGGAAAAACACCTTATACCTGGTGGCCGTGCCAGGAAATTAGAGCGTAATGGATTTACTTTTGATATGGGCCCAAGCTGGTACTGGATGCCCGAAGTATTTGAGCAATACTTTAATCATTTTGGAAAAAAAGTATGCGACTATTATCAATTAATAAGATTAGACCCATCTTATAAAGTTTATTTTAGTGAAGAGAATTTTAACATCCCTGCCGGTTATGAGCAACTACAGCAATTATTTGAATCTATTGAAAAAGGAGCCGCAGCCAATCTTGACAAATTTTTAAAAGAAGCCGAATACAAATATTTTACAGGCATACACAACCTGGTGCATAAGCCTGGGCTTTCTTTGCTGGAATTTGCAGATGCGCAGGTAATTAAAGGCATATTTAAACTGGATGTGTTTACCCATATTAAAAAGCATATTGCAAAATATTTTACTCATCCTTACTTGCGCAGCTTACTGGAATTCCCTGTTTTGTTCCTGGGTGCGTTACCCAAAAATACTCCGGCCCTTTACAGCCTTATGAACTATGCCGATATTAAATTAGGCACCTGGTACCCACAAGGCGGCATGTACCAGGTTGTAAACGCTATGTACAAGCTGGCGAAAGATATGGGTGTACAATTTTATTTTAATACCGAAGTAAAAAAAATAAATGCTCCTTTAAAAAATGAAATGCCGGAATTAATAACGGTTTGCAACAACCATACGAAAATATTTAAAGCCGATACTATCATTGGCAGTGCAGACTATCACCATATTGATACGGAACTTTTGGGGGATAAAAACAGGAATTACAGCAATGCATACTGGAACAAAAGAACCCTTGCACCCTCCTGCCTCCTTTATTTTGTGGGCATCAATAAAAAATTAAAGCATGTTGTACATCACAGCCTTTTTTTTGATACCGACTTTGAAAAACATGGCAATGAAATTTATGCTGCTCCTTCTTGGCCCCATAACCCTTTGTTTTATGTATCCATTCCTTCGGTAACCGATAGCTCTGTTGCGCCGAAGGGTTGCGAAAACCTGCTTTTTCTTGTGCCAGTTGCCGCCGGTTTATCCGGGGATGATGAGGCATTACGGAAGCGGTATTTCAACAAAATATTATCCCGCTTTGAGCAGCTCACCGGAAATAGCATTAAAAATGATATTATTTTTTACCAGTCATATTCCGTTACAGATTTTGCAAATGACTACCATGCTTTTAAGGGAAATGCTTATGGTCTTGCCAACACCCTCAGGCAAACGGCAATTTTAAAACCTTCTATAAAAAGCAATAAAGTGAAAAACTTGTATTTTGCAGGGCAATTAACTGTTCCCGGGCCCGGGGTTCCACCCTGTATCATCAGCGGGAAAGTTGTGGCAAAACAAATTATAAAAGATTTTGGAGATACATGGCAATGATAAATTTATATGATGAGGTTTGTAACGAGTGCAGCAAAATAACGGCGGAGCATTACAGTACATCCTTTAGCCGTGCCATCAAATTATTGCATAAAGATTTACGCATCCCTGTCTACAGCATTTATGGCTTTGTTCGCTTTGCAGATGAAATTGTAGATACCTTTCATCATTTCAATAAACAGGAGCTATTACAGGAATTTAAATCAGCAACTTATAAAGCCCTAAAAGATGGCATTAGCTTAAACCCGGTTTTAAACAGTTTTCAAAACACCGTAATTAAATACTGTATAGAAACCCAACTTATTGATGCCTTTTTTAATAGTATGGAACAAGATCTTACCGCATCAAAATATAACCATGACGCATACCGGCAATATATTTACGGCAGTGCAGAAGTGGTAGGACTTATGTGCTTATCGGTTTTTTGCGAAGGCAACATGGAAAAATTTTTGCAATTAAAAAATGCTGCTCAATCTCTTGGCGCCGCTTTTCAAAAAGTAAATTTTTTAAGGGATGTACAAAATGATTATAAAAATTTAAACAGGATGTATTTCCCGGGTGTGGATTTTCAAAATTTTACCCGTGAAGAAAAACTAAAAGTGGAAGATGAAATTACAGCAGACTTTAGCCATGCTTACCATGGTATTTTACTGTTGCCGGTAAAAGCAAGGTTTGGGGTGTATGTTGCATATCATTATTATATGTCATTGTTCAAAAAAATAAAAAAATCTAACCCTGAAAAACTACTCCAAAGCCGTATCCGTATACCCAATTATTCCAAAGCATTAATTGTGGTAAGTGCAGGTTTGAAAAAGCAATTTAATTTATTATAATATCCAGGAGTTAACCGTGCAACCAAAAAAAATTATTGTTATTGGGAGCGGCATAGCCGGAATGGCCGCAGCAATAAGGCTTGCCATTAACGGGCACGAGGTAACGGTGTATGAAAAAAACGAAAGTTATGGTGGTAAAATAGCTTCTTTTGTAAAAGATGGTTTCTTTTTTGATACTGGCCCTTCACTTTTTACAGAGCCAGGCAATATAGAAGAGTTGTTTCAACTGGCCGGGGAAAGTTGCTCTGCTTACCTGCAATATGAAAAACTACCCATTACCTGCAAGTATTTTTTTGAAAACAATAAGCAGTTTACTGCTTACTCCAATGCAGAAGGATTTTACCCGGAATTGCAGCAATTTTCCGGAGAAGATGCAATACCCGTAAAACAATACCTTAAAAATGCTGCACAACTTTACAACAATGCAGGAGGCATTTTTTTAAACAAGTCATTGCACAAAAGAAGCACATGGCTCAATAAAAATATTTTTTCTGTTATAAAAATTACCCGGGTTTCCTATATTTTTAAAACACTCAGCAGGTATAACAGGCAAAAATTAAAAAGCCCCGAAGTACAGCAAATTTTTAACCGCTATGCAACGTATAATGGCAGCAACCCTTATAAAGCGCCGGGTATGCTTAGCCTTATTCCACACCTGGAGTTTAACGCAGGCGTGTATTACCCTGCTGGAGGAATGCAAAAAATTACTGATGCATTATTTGCCCTGGCAAAAAAAACTGGTGTCCACTTTCACTTTAACAGCCCTGTGCAACGCATTATACATGCCGAAGGAAAAGTAGAAGGCGTGGTAGTAAATAACCAAAACTATTTTGCCCATACAGTAATAAGCAACGCCGATATTTATATTACTTATAAGCAGTTGTTAAGAAACGATGTAAAAAGTCAAAAGGTTTTAAAACCCGAACGCAGCAGCAGTGCATTGGTTTTTTACTGGGGAATGGGGAAACAGTTTCCACAATTGGATGTACATAATATTTTATTTGCAAAAGATTATTTTAATGAGTTTAACCAGCTTTTTAGGTTAAAAAATATCAGCAACGACCCAACAGTATACATCAATATTACTGCAAAAAAAGACTGCACCCATGCACCTGCAGGTAAAGAAAATTGGTTTGTAATGATTAATGCGCCATCCAATACCGGGCAAAACTGGGAGCAAATAACCAATACCAGCAGGAAAAACATAATACAAAAAATTAACGCCATGCTTGGGGAAGATATTGCGCCTTTAATTGAAACCGAAACAATTTGCGACCCCATAACGATTGAAAAAAATACCGGAAGTTTTATGGGTTCACTGTACGGAGCAAGTTCCAACAGCATTTTTTCGGCATTTTTGCGCCACCCAAATTTTTCCAGTTTTGCAAAAGGGTTATATTGCTGCGGGGGCACAGTGCATCCCGGCGGCGGCATACCGCTTTGCCTTAAAAGTGCAAAAATAACCACCGAAATAATGGAAGCAGATTTTCGAAAACACAAGCATCATTGAAAACATTTACCCGGCATAAAGTTGCCACAGCCATTGCCATTTTATTTCATGCTATAGGGCTTGCTGGCATTTTGTTTTGCGATAAAAAACTGTTTGCATCTCTTACGCCCTATCATTTACTGCTCATGAGCGCCTTGCTTTTTTATACCCAACAAAAAATAAGCTTGCATTTTATCCTTTTTTTTATTGCCTGTACAGTTATTGGCTTTGCCTTAGAATATGCAGGTACTTCTACAGGTATATTATTTGGCAATTATACTTATGGGCATACGCTGGGAAAAAAATTTAAAGAAGTTCCCTTAATTATTGGCCTAAACTGGTTTATCATTATCTATTGCAACAGTATTGCTGCCCATACTATTTATAGAAAACTTATAGGCCGATTGGGAATGGCCAACGCTCCTGTTAAAAAATGGATGCGCAATTTTTCCCTCATTTTTGACGCTTCCCTGCTTGCCGTTGTATTTGATTTTTTTATGGAGCCTGCCGCCGTAAAACTGGGTTTTTGGGAATGGCACAATGGAAACATACCAATCTACAACTATACCTGTTGGTTTTTGATCAGCTTTTTGCTTACGGCAATTTTTCAATTTTTGGCTATTGACAAGCATAATAAATTCGCCGTACATTTGCTTTTAATACAATTGATGTTTTTTCTCATCTTGCGCACTTTTTTATGAACTCACTTTTTTTCATACTGATTGTATTGATAAGTTTTCTTTTAATGGAAGGCGTAACCTGGCTTACCCATAAATATATAATGCATGGCTTGCTTTGGCGGCTCCATAAAGACCATCACCATCCGCAACCGGGTTTTTTTGAAAAAAACGACAGCTTTTTTTTAATTTTTGCTGTTCCAAGCTGGTTAAGTATTATGCTGGGTTTACAAAATAAAAACTATGTTCTGGCTGCCATTGGCTTTGGCATTGCACTTTACGGCCTTGCGTATTTTTTTATTCATGATGTAATTATCCACCAGCGGTTTAAATGGTTTAGCCGTAGCAAAAACCGCTATATAAAATCTATCCGGCTTGCCCATAAAATGCACCATAAGCATTTAGGCAGATTCCATGGCGAAAGCTTTGGGCTGCTTTGGGTGGCAAAAAAATACCGGGTAAAAAAACAGCCTCAACCCTTATCCTGATATTGAACCCACATTATACATATTTTATAATTCTTGCCGCATCTGTTGCCGGGCCACTTTTATTGAGTTTTGATAAAAAAGTAACTTTTTATAAAAAATGGAAATACCTGATTCCTGCACTTATTATCCCTGCAGTATTATATATCATTTGGGATATTATTTTTACGCACCTTAATATTTGGCACTTCAATGAAAAATATATTAGTGGATTAAAAATCATTAACCTTCCTATTGAAGAAGTATTGTTCTTTTTTGTTGTGCCATACTGCTGTGTTTTTGTTTATGAATGTATCAGGTGTTACTTTCCCAAAATGAATGACAGCAACAATTGGAAAATTTTTCTAAAAACCATGGCCGTAATACTTATCATTACATCATTATTTTTTTATAATAAAAGTTATAGTTTTTTTTTCTTTTTTATTTTATGGAATCGCCCTTTGGCTGGCAACATCTTTAAGCCATTGGAAACAATACCTGCATACTAAAGCATTTTGTATTTCGTATTTAATTATATTACTCCCTTTTATGGCAGTTAATGGCATGCTTACTTATTTGCCGGTAGTGGAATATAACCAGGCCGAAATTATAGGAATAAAAATTTATACCATTCCCTTTGAAGATATATTTTACGGAATGTTGCTGGTTTTACTCAATATCCTGTTGTTTGAAAAATTCCGTAACAAAAACAGGCTTCCTAATTACTGAAAAATCCAATTTATTAAACGAAATTTGCTGTTCACTAAAAGGCTACTGCCTTAATGAAATACCTGGTTACAATATTTTTGTTATGTATTGCGGCAAAGGCATACAGCCAATGCACCACTCCAATATCTGCATTTCCATACATAGAAGGCTTTGAAGCAAACAATGGCGGATGGGTTAGTGGAGGTATGGCTTCGGACTGGGCATGGGGCACCCCCAACAAACCCTTAATAAATGCTGCCGGTGGCGGAACAAAATGCTGGGTAACCGGTGGCATTAATGGCAGTGCTTACAATAATGGTGAAAACGCATGGTTGCAAAGCCCTTGTTTTAATTTTACAAGTTTACAATACCCGCAAATTTCTTTTAAAATTTTTTGGGAAACTGAGCGCACTTTCGATGGCTTGCAATTACAATACAGTACAAATGGCGGAAGCAGCTGGCAAATAGTGGGCTCTGGCAGTTCCAATAGTTGCACCGCAAGCAATTGGTATAATGAAACTTCTGTAAGGTTTTTGAACAACACGGCAGGATGGTCTGGTTCAACATCCGTTAGTTGCTCCAGCAGTGGCGGAAGCGGAAGTTGGCTTACCGCATCACATAGCTTAACATTTTTAGCCGGGCAAAGTTCCGTAATATTCCGTTTTTTATTTGGTGCAGGTACGGTTTGTAATGGCTTTGATGGTGTGGGAATTGATGATATTGTAATAGGCGAAGCGCCTGCAAATACCAACACGCTTTCTAAAATTTGTACAAGCTCAAACGAAATGCAGTTTACGGCAAGCGCAACATGTATAACTAATTACGCCTGGAATTTTGGAGATGCCGCTGCTGCAAATAACACTTCTGCAATAGCATCTCCTTCGCATATTTTTAGTGCACCAGGGCAATATACGGTAACGCTTAATGCTTCTTATGCTTCTGGTGCGCCAACAGTGGCTATCATAGATGTTGTTGTAATAGATGTAAATATGAGCAGCGCATGGCCCGGCGCCTGCAGCAATATTGCCAACGCTACAATAACAGCTTCAGGTATTGGCAGCAGCGCTTATTCCTACTCTTGGAATACAGCGCCACCACAAACCAGTCAAAGCATTTCAAATTTAGGCGCCGGGTCTTATACGGTTACCGTTAATGCTACAAATGCATGTACGGTTTCAAAAAACATTGTACTAAACCCATCAACTCCCATGTTACTCAATGCCATTGTAAAAAATGCTTTCTGTGGTAATGCAAATGGAAGTATTGCTACAACCATAAGTGGCGGCACAGCGCCATACCAATATTTATGGAGCAACGGAAGCACAGCAGGCTCGCCACAAAACTTACAGGTTGGCAACTATACTGTAACCATATCAGATGCCAATGGCTGCACTATCAGCAACGGGCCTTTTACTATAATTAATATTGATAAAACAATAGCTGTAAACCTTGGTGAAGACAGGCGCATTTGCCCCGGGCAAAATGTACTACTAAACCCCGGAAATTTTTCTCAATACTTATGGCAAAACGGAAGCGCTAATCCTACATTAACCATCAACAACGCTGGCAGGTATTTTGTAACTGTTACCGATGCCGATGGGTGCCGTGGCAGCGATACCGTATATATAACCGTTGATTGCAGTGGGATTTATTTTCCATCGGCATTTACACCCGACGAAGATGGCACCAATGATACATTCGGGCCATTGGGCAACCTTTCGGCTCTGCAAAAATATTCATTGTACATTTATGACCGTTATGGCAATAATGTTTTTTACAGCAACAACCCATTTGAAAAATGGAACGGCACTGTAAAAGGCGCAAAGACCAATAGCAGCAGCTTTGTATGGAGGAGCGAATTTTTGTTTAACAACAAAAAAGAATTCAGAAAAGGAATGATAACCATTATTCGTTAAAAAATCAATCAGTTTTTTCGGGCCGCATCATGGGGAAAAACAATACATCCTGTATAGATGATTTTCCGGTAAGCAGCATACACAACCTATCTACTCCAAATCCAATTCCACTAGTAGGCGGCATACCGTATTCCAAAGCCCGTAAAAAATCATAATCAATAAACATGGCTTCGTCATCACCACGTTCCATCAATTTTGCCTGCTCTTCAAAGCGCTCCCTTTGTTCAACAGGGTCGTTCAGCTCACTGTAGGCATTGGCAATTTCTTTACCGTTGATAATAATTTCAAACCGCTCTACCAGCCCTGCTTTGCTTCTGTGTTTTTTAGTAAGTGGGCTCATTTCTACCGGGTAATCAGTAATAAAAGTAGGTTGTATAAAATGTTGTTCGCATTTTTCGCCAAAAATTTCATCTATTAGTTTGCCCTTTCCCCATTTTACATCGGCATGGATATTTAATTTTTTGCACACTTCCCTTATACCAGCTTCATCCATTGTGCCTATATCAAATCCGGTATGCTCCTTAATGGCATCATACATACTTATGCGCTTATACGGCGCTTTAAAACTTATTTGTTTGTCGTCAATAGTAACCTCGGCAGATCCATTAGTAGCCATAGCCGTAGCTTCAAGCAATTGCTCGGTAGTATCCATCATCCATTCATAATCTTTATACGCTACATAAAATTCCAGGATGGTAAATTCCGGGTTATGGGTACGGTCCATACCTTCGTTACGAAAATTGCGGCTAAATTCATACACCCAGTCAAAGCCGCCAACAATAAGGCGTTTGAGGTAAAGCTCGTTGGCAATACGCAGGTACATAGGCATATCCAAAGCGTTGTGATGTGTAATAAACGGCCTTGCAGCTGCACCTCCGGGAATCGTTTGCAATACTGGCGTATCTACTTCCAAAGCTCCTCTTTCGTTTAAAAAATTGCGGATGGCATTTACCATTTGTGTACGCTTGATAAATGTTTCTTTTACGCCAGGGTTAATAACCAAATCGGCATAGCGCTGGCGGTAACGAAACTCGGGGTCGGTAACTTCATCAAAAGTTTCCCCTTCTTTTTCTTTAACTATGGGTAAGGGCCTTAAGGCTTTGCTCAACAAGGTAAACTCTTTTACATGCACCGATGTTTCACCGGTTTTAGTTGTAAAAACATAACCCTTCACTCCAATAATATCACCAATATCCATCAGTTTTTTCCAAACGGTTTGGTACAGGGTTTTATCTTCTGCCGGGCAAATATCATCCTGCTTTATATAGCATTGAATTTTTCCTTCTGCATCCTGAAGCACAAAAAAATTGGCTTTGCCCATATCCCTTACGCTCATTAAGCGGCCGGCAATTACCACGTCTACAGGTGTTGAATTATCCGCTGCCCAAAGTTTTTTAATTGCTGCAGAATGATGGGTAACCGGGTAAAGTGGTGCAG
Organism: Chitinophagaceae bacterium; assembly: GCA_016699815.1. NCBI lineage: Bacteria > Pseudomonadati > Bacteroidota > Chitinophagia > Chitinophagales > Chitinophagaceae > Chitinophagaceae bacterium. Next base: position 1,353,748 of record CP065012.1, read on the forward strand.
GAAAAGCATCAATACCCAACTGGGTAAGTTCTGCCAATTTTTCCCTTCTCACAATCTCCTGTTCAGATAAATGCTGTGTATTCATATATAAAAATTCGGCTGCAAAGGTAATTGAAGTGCATCAGGCTGCCAACTCAAGCCCAATTATATAATGGTTCGTATATTACGAAATTGCTTTTAAGCCCACAATGGACACTATTAGCGTAGTAATAAAAAATATCCTGGCAAATGTTGCTGGTTCTTTAAATACCAAAATTCCCAAAAAGGCAGTTCCCACGGCACCAATTCCCGTCCACACCGCATAAGCAGTACCAATGGGTAAAGTTTGTGTTGCCTTTACCAGTAATACCATACTTATTACTAATGCTATAAAAAAGCCCAAATACCATAAAACCGATTCGTTACCGGTAGTTTCTTTGGCTTTGCCCAGGCAAAATGCAAAGCCTGTTTCAAACAAGCCGGCAATTACTAATATTATCCAGTTCATGCAAAAAAAATTAAACCAAAAATACACATTCGTAAATTTAACCCATTATAATACTACTCTTTAAGAAATAATTAAGGTAAAATGAGCTAAACTTCAAAAGAAAAATATCGTCTTAATCATATAAACCCTAATTTGCAAAAACTGATATTAAAATAATTTGCATGAAAAAAATACTATCCATACTTATCCTTTGCGGCACAATGGCCTTAAGTAGTTGTGAAACATTGCAGCAGGTTGCAGGCAGCATGGGCGGCCCGGTAACCGAAGCTGAAGCAGGCCAGGGTATTAAAGAAGCACTTGCACAGGGTTTGGTAAAATCTGTTTTACAATTAAACAATGTGGATGGTTTTTTTAAAGATGCGGTATATAAAATACTCATGCCGCCCGAAGCAAAAAAAATTGAAAATACTTTACGTTCACTGGGCATGAACAGCCTGGTGGATAAAGCCATACTCTCTATAAACCGTGGAGCAGAAGAAGCCGTGGGAACAGCAAAACCCATTTTTGCAGATGCCATAAAAAGCATGACTTTACAGGATGCAATAGGGCTGATAAAAAATGGCGATACCAGCGCCACACATTTTTTCAGGGTAAAAACTACGGATAAACTGGTTGCAGCATTTACGCCTATCATTCAGGCTTCGCTCAATAAAACCGATGCTACAAAATACTATGGCGATGTAATAAAAACCTACAATGACTTACCTGTCACCTTTAAAAAACTCAACCCCGACCTTACCGGTTATGTAACCAACAAAGCTACCAATGCGCTTTTTGATTTGATAGGTAAAGAAGAAGTAAACATCCGCAACAACTTTGTTGCCAGAACAACCGATTTGCTCAAAAAAGTGTTTGGGGCGAAGTGGTGAGTTATCATTTCATTAATCTGCCAATAGCACCTGCCAAGCTTCCTGCACTTTTCCTTCAGCAATTAATGTAGCGGCATAATGATGCAGTTCCTTATCCATTTCCACTGGGTTTATAGAAAAATATTGAATGATGTTTTTTAATTTATCATCATCATATGAAGGATCCACTACCGGCAATTCATGCACATTGGCCAATTGCCCCAGGTGGTTGCCGGTTAATATTTTACTGTTGCGTATATTTTCGGGTAAGCTATCAAAGCCAATACCCAATTGTGTATTGGGCTTTGGCACTTTAAACAGGTTTTGTTCATCTACTTTGCAATACCAATCTCCGCCAAGCCTTGCTACATGATGTAATTTGCGTTGGTCAATTTTTCCGTTCTCATCTAAAATTGCATCATCAATATGCATTACCAGTACTTCGCAAATAATTAAATTACCTGCTCCGCCTTCTGTACCCAATGGTTTAATTTCCAAAACCCTGCACTCCATTTTAACCTTGCTTTCTTTTACCATTGGCGGCGCCACAAGTGTTGCTTTTTCTGTAGTAAACCCGGCTTTTATAAACTCATTAATTTCTTTGGGATATTCGCAACTTGCCAGCGATGTTTGCTGCACCATATCAAAGTCCACAATATTGATCACCACTTCCTTTGTTTCTTCTGCATTTTGCAAGGTATGCTTGGTAGTATTGTTCCTCACCCTCCTGGCCGGCGAAAAAATTACAATGGGCGGATTAGAAGAAAATAAATTAAAAAAACTAAAAGGGCTAAGGTTTACTTTGCCTGCTTTATCTATTGTAGAAGCAAAACAAATGGGCCTAGGGGCAATGGCATGTTGCAGGTAGTTTTGTGCTTCGGCGGGCTTTATATCTTTTAAATGCAAGATCATTTTAGATTTTTCTTTATGGCCAAAAGGCTAAATTCATTTTCTTCTTTTACCATGGTATTGCTAAGCTTGCCGAGTGCATCAATTTCCAGTTCAACCACATCATTTTCTTTAAGCCATTGTTCTTCATAGTTTGGGTTATTAAATTTGCCGGTACCATTCAACTCCAAAAAACAACCCGTGCCTACCGTACCGCTGCCTATAATATCGCCGGGCATTATAGTAACTCCGTAAGAAACTCTTTCAATAATTTCTGCAAACGTCCAATCCATATCGGCCAGGTTGCCAGCGCTTACTTGTATTTTGTTTACACTGCATTTCATAGCTAAATTCCAGGCTTTGCCAGTATGGCCTTCTTTACAGGCAACTTCAAATTGCTGCAGTTCATCCAGTGTTACAAGTTTTGGGCCTATTGCCGTAGAAAAATCTTTTCCTTTTGCAGGGCCAAGGTTTAAAAGCATTTCTTCCATTTGCAAGCGCCTTGCACTCATATCGTTCATAATCATCAGGCCGGCAATATACGCATCGGCATCGGCGGCTTTAATATTTCTTCCGGGTTTATTAATTACAATTGCAGCTTCCAGTTCAAAATCCAGTTTTTCAAAATGGTCGGGCATGCAATAAATATTTCCCGGGCCTTGTATACTATTATGATTGGTAAAATAAAATATGGGATATTGATCAAATTCTGCAATCATATCCACTTTCCTGTTTCGCCTTGCAGCAGCTACATGCTGGCGAAATGCATAACCGTCCCTGCAACTTGTAGGGTGCGGTACCGGAGCCAGTATTTCAACTTCGTCAATTGAAATGGCAATATCATTTTTAAATTTATCGTTCCGAATTTTTTGTTCAATAACTGTTGCCAGCGGGGCAACATCTTCCCAGTAATTTAAAAACATTCCCATGCTACCCGGCAAATCGCCATGCAGCCTGTCCATATCGTAAAGCATATTATCTACCAAAAGCGCCAGTTGGTCCCTTCCTTCATTTAAATAACTTACTAATTGCATTGTTTTTTAATTTAACGCAAAAGTAAGCACAACGGTTTATTAACTCTTCTTTCACCAGATATAATTTGAACATTTTGTATCTTTGAATAACGGACAAAATTGTATGAAATTTGAAAAAATACATAACAAAGGCCAGGCGAAATTGTTTCAAAACCAGTACCTGGAATACCTCACAAAAACTCACCCGCTCGTAATTTGGGGTATATATCTCCCTATTATTGCCTACATGCTTTTTTTCAGCCTTACCCAATTTCAACTTTCAGTATTGCGTATTTGCGCTATTTTTTTATCGGGCATTTTTTTTTGGAGTTTTTTTGAATATATAATGCACCGCTGGATTTTTCACTTTGCAAGTGAAAACAAAAAAGTAAAAAAGGTTGTTTACATTATACATGGCAACCATCATGAATATCCACGGGATAAAGAACGGCTTTTTATGCCGCCTGTTCCCAGTATAATTATTGCTTCGGTATTATTTTTTATTTTTTATTATTTGGGCATCCTCGCAGATATTAAATTTTTTGCTTTTACTTTTTTTCCCGGCTTTATGTTTGGGTACTTAATTTACGGTTCTATGCACTATGCCATACATGCCTGGAGTCCGCCTTTTAAGTGGATGAAACGCCTTTGGCGCAACCATCACCTGCACCATTATAAAAATGAAGAAAATGGTTTTGGGGTAAGTTCCACTTTATGGGACAATGTATTTGGCACTACTTTTAACCTAAAAAAAGAAAAAGAAGATAAGGAAAAAGTAAAAGAATTAATGTTTTAAATAAATTCAAAATCTTTCTTCGCCGGGTGTACCGCTACCTTTTGCCTTATATTGCTCCCTGAGTAAAATTTTTTGCAATTGCCTTTCAATTACCAATGTTGCAATAACATCTGCGGCATCTTTATCATAAAATTCTTTGAGGCTTGTTTTTAGTTTTTCTTCATTTACATCTATGCGGTACAGTAAATTTAAAAGCCTGCTAAAATCATTTACCATTAATTGGTTGATATAACCTGCAAGCCTATGATGCAATTCTTCTAACGAAAGGTTATCATCAAGGTTTATGTCCCAGTCTTTTTTTATAACAAGAACGAGTTGTGGATGACTTTTCATGAGTTTAAAATTTTTCCAAAACACCCAATCCAAATAAAGCAAAATCATATTTCACCGGGTCTTTGGCATCAAGCAGCCTGAGTGTTGCGGTAAGTTCAGTAGCCGTTTTCCAGTCGTTTTGCCTGCGTTGTACCAGTTGCAAAGCCCTGGCAACTTTTGCTACATGCACATCCAGCGGAATAATGAGTTGCCCGGGTTTTATATTATTCCATAGTCCAAAATCCACACCATTTTTGTCTTTTCTCACCATCCAGCGCAAATACATGTTCAATCTTTTGCAGGCAGAATTTTTGTGAGGCGCTGCAATGTGCTTCAGCGTTCTTTTGGGTACATCATCAAGCGAAAAAAAATAATTGTAAAAACCATTTAAACCATTTTCGGTATCGGTATCACTTTTATTCATCCATTGTACAAAAGCAGTTTCCAGGGAAGAATGCTTAGTATAATGCATTTTTAAGAAAGATAAAAAATACAACAGGTCTGTGGCATTAAAGGTACGGTGTTTAAACCCCAGCAATTTTTTTAAATCATTATCTGAGTGGTTTTTACAAAAATCATGCGGCACAAATTCCATATGCTGCATAAGCTCCAGGGATTTTTTGATAATGGTTTTTCTGTTTCCCCAGGAAAATATTGCAGCAAAAAAACCGGCTATTTCTACATCCTGCATTTTTTTAAACCGGTGCGGTACCGAAATTGGGTCGTTCTCTATAAAAAACTCCTTGTTGTACTCTTTCGATTTTTTATTGAGGAAAGCTATTAATTGTTCCTGTTCCATTCTTATATTAGTTAATGCTCAAATAAAAAGCGCCGTATTGGCGCTATAACAAGGTGTTGCTAAAGTTTCATTTATTTTTTTAATTCCAGCGGGTTTTTAATTTTACTTTGCTTAATGATGCCCAGTTTTAATTTGCACCGTCCTATATCTTCCTGGTAGCCTTTTATTTTATCGTCTATTAAAGAAGCCAGTATAGCTTTTTCATAATTAATAATTGCGGCTTCAAAGTTGAGCCTTAGTTCTTCCATTATGGCCCATTTGCCAAAAATCCATGATTTTTCCAGCGTTACCACAGTAAGACATTTGGTTAAATGTTTTTCCAGGTCGTCAAATCTTTCAAGGTCGGTTAAAAAAGTGCTGTAATGAAAATAAGGATGCGGATAAAGAGGATCGCTACGCATAGCGGTTAAAAAATGGTTTTCGGCCCTGTCGTAATCATCAAACTGCGTTTTGAGCAGCCAGCCCATGGAATTGTGTGCCGGTGCATGTTTGGGATCTTCGTATAAAATAGATTCGCATTTATGGTAGGCTTCGGCAAAAAGACTGTTCTTTATATCTGCCTCCGACTCAAGATATAATTCTTCTACATTCATTGAAAAGTGTTTTTGGTTACCTTATGTAAATATAATTCATTCCAATGGCAAGCAAAACTATTTACCATCCTAATATCCATGCAAAAATTAATGGAGCAACAATTGTTGCATCGCTTTCTACAATAAATTTTGGCGTATTAATGTCTAATTTTCCCCAGGTAATTTTTTCATTGGGCACTGCACCGCTGTAAGAACCGTAAGATGTTGTGCTATCGCTTATCTGGCAAAAATAACTCCAAAAGGGAACATCATGCCATTCCAAATCCTGGTACATCATGGGTACTACGCAAATAGGAAAATCGCCGGCAATACCGCCGCCAATTTGAAAAAATCCCACGCCTTTTCCACTGCTGTTTTGCCTGTACCAATCTGCCAGCCACACCATGTATTCAATTCCACTCTTCACCGTATTTGCCTGCAACTCTCCTTTAATTACGTAGGATGCAAAAATATTTCCGGTAGTACTGTCTTCCCATCCCGGGCACACAATAGGGATATTTTTTTCGGCTGCGGCAACTATCCAACTGTCTTTGGGATCTATTTCGTAATACTGTTTTAATACCCCACTCAAAACCACTTTATACAAAAATTCATGCGGAAAATAGCGTTCGCCTTTTGCTTCTGCATCTTTCCATGCAGCTTGCAAATGTTTTTGCAGGCGGCGAAATGCTTCTTCTTCCGGTATGCAGGTATCGGTTACCCGGTTAAAATGGTTTTCCAGCAAATCCCATTCCTGCTGCGGCGTAAGGTCCCGGTAATTGGGCACTCTTTTATAATGGCTGTGGGCCACAAGGTTCATTACATCTTCTTCGAGGTTGGCGCCGGTGCAACTTATAATTTGCACTTTATCCTGCCTTATCATTTCGGCAAGGCTAAGGCCAAGCTCACCTGTGCTCATGGCCCCGGCAAGGGTTACCATCATTTTTCCACCTTCGTTAAGGTGGGTTTCGTAGCCTTTTGCAGCATCCATTAAAGCGGCTGCATTAAAATGGCGGTAATGATGTTCAATAAATTTTGATACGGGTCCTTTTATCATAATTATCCAATAAATTTAAAGCACAAAGATAAGGGCAATACCTTATTTATGAGGGATTGAATAGCTGGTTTGCCTATTACATTTCAACAGATGATAATGTATACTATAGCTTATTTTCGATTTCAGAAAATAATACAGTTTTCCCATTTGCTTAGTAACCGGATATTAAAAAAAGTTAGGAATTATGGGTAAATTTGCACTTTAAAATTTGCGTTATGATAAAAACAGGCAACCCGGTAATTAGCATTTATACCGAAATGACCCCTAACCCCGAAACCATGAAATTTGTTGCCAACAAATTATTGTACCCGGGAAAAAGTATAGATTTTGCTGATGAATCTACCGCAAAGCCTTCGCCCCTGGCACAGCAGCTTTTTAGTTTCCCTTTTATTAAATCTGTTTTTATTGCCAGCAATTTTATAACACTTACCAAAACTGCCGAAACAGAAGACTGGCAGGATATAGTGCCCACCATTCGCCAGTTTTTAAAAGAATATTTAGAAGAAGGAAAACCTGTGGTGAACGAAGAAGAAGTAGAAGCCTTGAAACAGCCTTCGGGCAATATGCCTGCAGCAGATGACGATGATGTGGTAAAACGCATTAAAGAATTGCTGGAAAACTATGTAAAACCAGCCGTGGAAATGGATGGCGGCGCCATACAATTTAAAAGCTACGAAAATGGCGTGGTAAACCTTACCATGCAAGGAAGCTGCAGCGGTTGCCCCAGCAGCACCATTACTTTAAAAGCCGGTATTGAAGGCATGATGAAACGCATGATACCCGAAGTAAAAGAAGTGGTGGCAGAAGCAGAGTAAGGCTTACTTAAAAAATTCCTCTGTTTTTATATTTAACCTGTTGGCTAGTTTTATAATGGTTCTGAGTTCTATATTTTTTAAACCATTTTCAATTTTGCTAATATCCGTCCTGTCTATTCCCGACCTTATTTCCAGGTCTAATTGAGAATAATTATATTGTTTACGTAACCTGCGTAACTTTTCCCCAAATTTTTTTAGTTCCTTTTTATACCTGGCTTCCATTTAGAAGCTGAAACTGGGTTAAATTATTTATCAAAAAAGTGATAACTTTTGAAGCAACATCTTATTTATCCTGCTTCAACCTGCCAAATATGATAGCAAAAAAACATCGCTACTAATCAATAGCGTATCCTGCTTTATCTTATTAATTATTTCAATTTTTTTCTCCTTTAAAAAATTTGATTTTTCACAAAACAAGGAAACACCTGATCATATAAACTATGCTCAAAAGTTTTTTGATGTTCCTCCGAATGGCCTCAATACAATATAAAGATGGTAGCAAAAATGAAAAAGCTAAATGATTCCACCGGGTTTATAAAAGATTTTATTAAAAAAAATGGTTGCCCTGCATGGAATAAATATATACTGCCCAATAAAGATTACAATTTAACAAATAAGGAAAATTCTTTTACTGCCGGAGATTCTCTTTTCATTATACCAATCATTGAGGAGAACTCAAATTTTGTAAGCTCATTTATTGTATCTTATACCAGCAACCCTGAAAAAATTGAGTTAATAAAGGGAAAACATTATATTTATTATAGTAGGGAAACTTTACAGCTTGATACCCTAAATGCCGATAAAGCAGCGTTGCAAATAGCCTGGTTAAACTTTAAAATTTTTGGCTATACAAAGTTTTGGGTTACAGATACCTTACTATTTCAAAGCCAGTATGGAACAAAGCCAGGCCAAAGAATAATTAAATTGAATGGAGATTCAAATATGATTGCAGCAGGAAAAGTTGCTTCGGTTGAAATTTGCATTACCCAACCGGCACAGAGCGGTTGTAGCTGTACTGATGGAGATTTGTCAACCTGCACCTGCGCAATCCCCAATTGTTGCTGGGTAACAGATTGCACAGTATTAACTTTTGGCGGAGGTGAAGAAATGGGCAACTGGAACGAAGGAACAACATATACGCCAGTGGGTGGCGGAGAAGGAACAGGGGGAAATACAACTTACCCGGACCCTTTTCCCTGCCCCATTTTACAAGGCAAAGAGGCGCCATTGCCCGGATGCGAAGAAACCGGGACGCCCCCGGTGATACCAATACCGCAAGTTGAATAGCCAGATGAGCCGCTATACTACAATCCCTGTGATACCCTAAATAAATATAAAGAAGGCCAGGACTTTAACGCAATATGGCAATTGTTAAAAGCCCAGGTACCAACAAGGCAGGAGCATCTTTATATATTTAACAACCTGTTAGAAACAATTTCCCCCACAAACCCAGTCTATCTGGCTGAAGGTGTAGAAAATGAATTTGCTGTTTATCCCGATACTGAAAACAAATTTGTTGGTTGCCGGGGATGGTTCCATAACCATTTTGCCGATGAGGATTCTTCGGGCTTAATATTTAGCGCCGGTGATTTGAATATACTTGCAGAACAAATAGTAAGAAACAATGATTTTTACCAGGCAGATTACAAAAAATTTATGATTGGGGTTGTGGCAGATTCCGGAGCACAGTATATATTAATGGTGGATGATATAAACCAGTTTACAAGTTGGGCTAACATTCTTTTTAAAGATGAGTCAACTATTTCGGCGGCATATTTTGGTGCAAAGCTTAGCCAAGAATTTTTACCGATTTCAGTTTCAGAAACAGAAAAGCGATTTTTAAAACTCATTCAAAATGCTGGCCTAAAACTATTTCGGGGTAGTGCCGATTTTCGAATCTGGACACCAATAGCTCTTACCAATAATGGCAATAATGTAACAGCAATTCCTTGCCCTTAATATTTTTAATTAGTTTAAATTATAAATAAAATGAAAAAAATAATATACATTATAATATCACTTCTAATTTCAAAAGAAACAATCTCCCAAACCAATTACATACCCACTGGATACTGGAAATACATAAATGGAGTCGATACAATAGAATTTTATTTTAAAGTTGGTGAAATGAATGTAGGAGGTATTTCAACCCCTGTTCTTCTTGGATTTCATAAATATATTAAAAACGGCTCATTGTTAGAAAATTCTATACCATTTATAAATTCTGACTATTCTCAAAATAAATTTACGATTTTAATTTTTGGAACTGAATCAAATATGGTCAGAAATGATGGACATATAAAAGACTTAACTTTAAATAATGAAAGATATATTATTTTAAAGAAGATTAATCCAACAACTATTTCGGTTGACCTTACCTATATTCAGGGGGTACGTAACAACAGGCCTTATGGCTTTACAATGCCAAGGCATTTTATATTAACCAGGCAGTAGTTAAAAAAGATAATAAGTGTCATCATTGTAGTTGTGCTCTCAAAAGAAGCAATCTCTCAAACCAATTACTTGCCCGTAGGTGCCCGGAAATATATCAACGGCTCCGCTACAATAGAAATGTGAGATACGCAATTGTTTTAGAAAACAAAGCAAAAGCAGATGCTTTTTTTACTCAATATTATAGAAAGGCTCAACAAGCAGATTTATTTCAAAAACAAATGGGCAGCGCATATGCACGCCCCTTATATTTTACCAATTGGCAAAAAGCATTTGAATCGGCATTAATTTCAATACTTGGACAATCTGCAAACTGCGGCATTGGTATTTATATTTCAAATAATCCAGGGAAAACTAACTTTATAAACCTTAACTAACCTAAAAGTAAAAATACTTATACTTTTGCTATTTTGTTTTTTTCCTTACTTGTGTAATGCACGACCAAACTGTACCCCAGTTGAATTAAAATTCAATGCAGATACTCCAACAATTACCATTCAACAGTTACAATCTTTAAATTTATCTTCATACTATGGTAAACCTATTGATTCTCTTTTACTCCATCTTCAAATAGGCTATGAAGTTACAAGGGTATGGGGCCACAAATTGGGCGTGGCATCAAGAATTAGCATTTACTATCCTTCCAATGTAAGTTTGGATATTTTTGTAAAGGAATTTCAAGTTTTACCAAATTACAGAGATCGTTCGGGGAACTGGAATTTAAGCTTATTTAAAAAAGAAAATATTTTTACAATAGCGCTATTTTGACCAGTATGAAAATGAAGTTCTTATAAATATCAATCCGTAAAGTAACAATAGTATATTTATTTCAGCCAGCGAAAACAGCGGCCGAATTTTTTTACCGTTAAACCCCTAATTAGTGAAGGTCTCCTGTTTTATTATTGGTTTTACAACGCAATTAATCCCTAATTTCACGGCATGAGTTTTGGCGAAATGGTACAAACATTTTTATTGAACATTAAGGAAACCCGCTGGCAGGAGTGGATAAGTACCCTTACCCAAATTGCAAGCGTTTGGTATGCAAAAAAAAATAATGTACTCGTGTATCCAACAGGCATTATTGGCGTGTTGCTGGCAGCTTATGTATATTATTTTTTGGCAAAACCGCCGCTTTATGCCGATGCTATTTTAAACCTGTATTATTTTATCATGAGCGTTTACGGCTGGTACAACTGGGTGCAAATAAAAGAAACAGGCAGCCTGGTTTATCCCATAAGCTGGTGCCATAAAAAAGAGCTATGGTTGGGCATTGGTTTCTTTTTATTGAGTTGGGTGGCTATTTATTATTTACTTATTAGCATTACCGACAGTAATACACCGGTATTGGATTCGCTGGTATCTTCAAGCGCTATTACCGCCATGTGGTGGATGGCAAAGCGCAAAGTAGAAAACTGGCTGGCATGGATTTTTTCTAATATAGTAGCCATTCCGCTTAATTTTTACAAAGGCTTTATCCTATTCACACTAATGTATGTATTATTTTTAATTTTGGCCTGGATGGGTTATACGGAATGGAAAAAAGCAGCAAAAAAATATGCAGCACATTAAAAAAATAGTAGCCATTGGGCCGGAAAGTACCGGCAAAAGTTCCCTTTGCGAAGGCCTGGCAAGGCATTTCAAAAGCGTTTGGGCAAGGGAATATGCAAGGGAATACTTAAAGAAACACGGCACAAAATATGTTTATGAAAATTTGGATGCCATTGCCGAAGGCCAAATTGCAGAAGAAGAAACTGCTTTAAAAAATACAAACGCAGGCTCACCGCTTTTTATTGATACCGATTTGCAAGTAATAAAAGTATGGAGCGAATATGTTTTTAATAAATGTAACAGCAAAATACTCACACAAATTGCTCATAGAAAATACGATCTCTACCTGCTTTGTAATACTGACCTGCCCTGGGTAAAAGATGAGCTTAGGGAATACCCCGATTTAAAAACCAGGGAAAAACTTTTTCGTTATTATAAAGATTTGCTTGTAAACCAGCATGTTCCCTGGGTTACTATTAGCGGGCAAAATGATGAAAGGCTGCAACAAGCCATTTATGCAACACAAAAATTACTGCACTAAATTATTGTACCAGCGCTGCAATGTCGGGGTCGCCGGCAAGGTTGTTCATTTGCCGTAAAATGGCTGCCGACCTGTATTTTACATAATTACTTAAAGGCTTTACTGTATATTTTTTGGGGTTGGGAAGGCAGGCTGCAATCATTGCGGCTTCCTGCCGTGTTAAGTTAATGGCATCTTTATTAAAATATTTTTTTGCTGCTGCCTGAACGCCAAAAATGCCACGGCCCATTTCGGCAATATTAAGGTAACGTGCCAAAATTGTTTTTTTGGGCCACAAGGCTTCAATAGTTGCCGTAAAATATACTTCCAGGCCTTTGCGAAAAAAACCACCGCCCTGGAAGAGGAAAATATTTTTTGCCGCTTGCTGGCTTATGGTACTTGCACCCCTAATTTTATTGGGATGTTTTTGGTTATACTTTACTGCTTTTTTTATGGCGATAAGATCAAAACCATCATGGTCGGTAAAAAGCTGGTCTTCGGCTGCTATAACCGCAAGCTTTATATTGGGGCCCATATTATGGTACGAAATATAATCACGGCTTAGCCCGTTAAAACTTATTAAACTCCCCAACTGCGTAAGGGTTACCGGCGGATTAATTACAAAACCCATTAACAAGTATATAAAGGAACTGATATAGCCAATGAAAAAAATATCTCTTAGTAAAACAGCAATTTTATGTATTGCGCTAATTTTTCTGAGTATGAAATAATAAAATAAACTCAATGCAGCTATGCCTGTGCATACCCACAAAACCTTTGCTTTTAAATTTTGCACCACAAAGCCTTGCACCGAAATTTTTTGAACAATAAACCAAATAAAAAATAAAACATGGGCCATAAAAACCCAAAAGAAAATTTTTTCTGTTTTTTTCCATACCTGCAGGAGTTGCTGCTTATTCATCAAAAAAAAATTAGTATTTATTGCGGGTATATAAAACGCCAATAATTAAAGCAAGACCAAATACCATGTAAAGGATACCGGCAATACGGTTTAAACGCCGGATGTTTTTATCGTTCAGGTTATTTCTCAGCTTGCCTGAAATTTTTATTTTGAGCAAGTCGGCGCTCATTACTACAATGAGGCAGGAGATAAAAGTGGCAGACCTTTCTTCAACAGAATTACCCAGGGTTTTTGTAGTGGTGGCAAACCACAGGGCAATTACGCCGGGGTTGAGGCTATTGATAAAAAAGCCGGTAATAAAAAGGCCCACATGTGTTGCTTTACCAATTTTAACACCCTGGTCAAGCTCTGCTTTTGATTTATATTTTTTATAAAAAAGGTAATAAACGCCCAATGCAATTAAAAAGGAGCCGCCAAAAATGCCAATTACCGTTTTATATTCAATGAGGTCGCTCAGCAGGCCACTGAAAAGATTGGCGGTAATAATTAACAATATATCACTGAGCCAAACGCCGGCTACAAAATAAATTGCGCTGAAAATACCGTAATTGATCCGCAGTTTAAGAATGGCAAATAATACCGGCCCAACGGTAAACACCAGTGCAATGCCCAATAAAATACCTGATATAATTGCCTCCGTCATCCAATTTATTTAAGTTACCGAGTAATCGGTTGTAAAGGTTCGTATGCCGCAACAAACTGTTGCCATTCAATCAATATTTTTCCCTTAAGCACTCTTGGAAATTTATGCTGGCCGCCAATTTTTCCCCGGGCTTTCATAAAGTCCATAAATGCTTTTTCCGGCAACAACTTTACCGAAATATTTTTTAAAGCATGATTGCGCTCTACTTCATAGTCATCGTTGAGCTGCTTTAAGTTTGCATCAATTTTTTCTGCAAGCGCTTTTTCATCTGCTTTATCATCTGATGCCAAATACCATTCATGCGCAAAGAAATTGCCATAAGGCACACCTGCAACCGTAAACTCTGGTATAAATATATTCATTTGCCCCGAAACCATTTCTATTGCCTTATTCATATTATCAACGCTCAGGTGCTCGCCTACAAGGCTTAAAAAATGCTTTGTTCGGCCGGTAATAATGATTTGACTTTTTTCTTTATCAATAAGTTTTATGGTATCTCCTATGGCATAGCGCCATGCGCCTGCATTGGTGGTAATTAAAATGGCATACTCTTTATTTTCCTCAATTTCATGCAACATAAAGGCTTCAGGCTTGTCTACCATGTTACCATCTGCATCAAAATTTTTATCATCAAAGGGTACAAATTCAAAAAAAATATTGTTGTTCAATGCAAGGTGCATGCCTTTGGCGCCTTGTTTATTTTGATAGGCTAAAAAACCTTCGCTTGCCAAATAGGTTTCAATATAGGTTATGGGTTTGCCCAATAATTTTTCAAAGCCTTTTTTATAGGGTTCTAATGCTACGCCACCGTGAACATAAAATGAAAGATTGGGCCACATTTCGTGGATGTTTTTTAACTTGTATCGCTCAATAATTTTTTCTACACAAAGCTGCAGCCATGCCGGCACGCCTACAATAAAACCAATATCCCAGTTGGGTGCATTTTCCACTACTTCATCCAGTTTTTTGGACCAATCCCTTTCTTGGGCAATTTTTTTTCCGGGTTTATACAATCCCAGCCCCATAAACCAAAAAGGAATATTTTTTTGCTGTATGCCGCTTAAATCGCCGGCATAATAAGTGGGGCCTTTTTGCAATTGCGTACTGCCGCCAAGCATGAGCCAGCCTTTGCCAATAGCGCTTTTGGGCACATCCTCGTATCGGGTAAGCGATATTAATTGTTTTATACTGGTGATGGTATTGCTCCTTACCAGGTCTTTGGTAATGGGGATATATTTACTGGATGCTTCGCTGGTGCCGCTGCTTAGGGCAAAATATTTTATTACTCCCGGCCAGCATACATCCGGTATGCCATCCAAAGTTTTATACCACCATTCTTTGTAAATTTTTGAATAATCGTAGGTAGGTACCTGCTGTTGAAATTTTTTTCCGGGATGGCGGGCCAATAAAATTTCGTCAAAAAGAAATTTTTGGCCAAACTCCGTAAACCTTGCTTTACGCAGAAGTTTTTTCAGCACTTTTATCTGCTGTCGCCGCACATCGCTTACCGGTATATTTAATGCCCGGGCAATTGATGCAGGTAGTTTTATGTCGAATATGGCCATTGAATATTTTTGTTGTAAACAAAGTTAAATAATGGATTTGAGGAAACTTTCTTAAAATCTACTGAAAGTGAATAAATATTATTATGGCCGAATGGCTAGTCCTGTATCCTTATAGCATTTTCGTTTTCGATATACATAGTAACCACACCGCTTTGGTCTATTACTTTACCTTTTGCACAAATAATTTTTCCCTTAAGCAATGCTTCGGGTTTATAATTAAAGTTCACAATATTTTCTTTTTTTATAAAAACCGTAAACACCTGGTTGGGGAATTGCTTGTCTAAATTGAGTAAAATATTTCCTTTTTTACTTACCCTTGCGCCCACTACTGTACCGCAAACGGTAATTTCATCTCGGCGGTTTGTCCATTCTTTAGCTACCATTGTATTAAAATAACCGGGTGGGAGCTTTTCCTGGTTCAATGGTTCGGCATCTGCATTATTTGCTTCGGGCAGCCAGATGCTGGTATTAAGCTGGCTTTCTAATTCTTCCTGCTCTGCTTCTGTCAGATGAGCAAAAAAGTTTAGGCCAGTTTGTTTTTCAATTTCGTTTATGGTTACCGCAAAACTTTTTATGGGTGAGGTTATTACGGTATTGGGCATAATAAAACCTATTGCCTTTTTATGCTTTAGATCCAACGCTACTTTCCAAAATTTTTGGGGTATGCTGAGTTTATTTTTCCCTCTTTCAATTTTGGGAAGGGTTTCGTTTAAAAGAGGGCCGGTAACTATATACAATTGTGTTCCCGGGTTGCGGAAAACATATCCCCGGATGGCATCTTCAAGATCGCCCCAACTGCCCCGGTTAAATTCTGCCAGCTGCGGGCTCAGGTTGCTGTACAGGTACGATTCAGAAAGCGCTCTTTTACTCCATCTGAAATCTGCAGAAGGTGCAAGGTGGCCACGGTCGTAACCAAAGCCATCGTATTTAACTGTGCTGTCGGCCTGTGTTTCTTTTAAAAAATAATCTGCTTCCACAGCAGATCCGGTTGCAATACTGCTGTCTTCCCTAAAATCGTTGGTACGAAAAACCACACCCGTAATTACATCGGGCAAAATGATATGGGCTACCCAGCGTGCCGTTTTATATTTTGGGTCAAAGCCGAGGATATATGCCGAATGATTTACTTGTACTTCACCGGGCCCCAATTGAGGAAGCCCTATTTTTACCAGGTCTAAACGGATTTTTTGGAGTTTAAAATCTTCAAGGTTAGCGAGTAGTATTTGCCTTTGGCTGTCAATTTTTGCCAGTTGCTTTTGCGTACTAATTATTTCATCTGCAATAGATTGGGCAAATAATAACGCCGGCAATAACAGCATTAAAAAGGCCAAACCAAACTTTTTTGTATTTTTCATAAGTAGTGAAGTTAATGAATTTAATTGCGTTGTTTTACCCATTAAAAAATCTTTTGCCTTTTTTAAATTGTTTATAAAATAGTTTGAAAAATTAAGCAGCAAATAGGAACTTTAGTATATGAAAACTTTGACCCTGGTAAGGCATGCAAAAAGCGCACCGGCATCCATTGGCCAAAACGATTTTGACCGGCCCTTAAATGAAAAGGGATTAATTGATGCAACAGTAATGGCACAAAGGATAGCCGGAAGAAATATTCCCATCAACTTATTTGTATGCAGCCCGGCATTAAGGGCCATGCAAACATGCAAAGCTTTTTGCGATGTATATAATTTTGATATCGCAAATATTGTAAGTGTAAAAAAACTTTACAACGCTCACCGTATTGTGTTTTATGATATTGTGGAAGAATTAAACAATGCCATTGACCATATTGCTCTTTTTGCCCATAACCCGGGCATTACACAATTTATTAATGACCTTGTTCCCCAGTTTTCGGTTGACAATATGCCTACCTGTGGCGTAATGAGTGTTGCCATTAATACAAAAACCTGGGCAAAATTTGAAGCGGCAGAAAAACAATTACTGGTTTTTGATTATCCGAAAAATATGCAAAATTTATAAACTGTATTTTCAAAACGCCATATATTTTGTATGACTTTTTACTACCTGTATCCACATTTTTTGATGTAGTTTTTTAATTTGCATTCTTTTTAATATTTTACGATGGCAAAAATATTCATCCGCATATTTTTAATCATCTGCTTAAAAAAGTACCATTTACCGCTATTATTGTAATTGCCAAATACACTTTCTCTGAGATACTTTGATGTATCATTACTAAAAGAAATAGCTGGACTGTAGTTTTGAAATGCAGTATTTTTACCCCTTTCATGGCTTATAATGTAGGGTAAGGTTATCCACTCAATTGCAACAAAAAACGCTTTTCCTGGAATAAAAATTTTATAGTGTTCGAGATTTCAGCGTAATTTTTTTTCGACGATTTTATTTCAATGATTGAATCACATAAGTCTTCGCCAGATTTTCCGGTAGAAGAATCAACACTATAAATCCTTAACATGAATATTGAATTGTTAGGTTCTTTGCAAATTCCTATTCAGGTTAACATACCATTTTCTTTTGGGGAAGTAAAAAGTTGGGCAACCTGGGTATAGTGTCCAGTAGATGCGTAATAATTATTGCTGCAATGTTTAAATGAATTTTATTGCGTACTATGAATATATTTTTTACTACGGTACCATTTAATAGCACCTGCTTTCTCTTTAACAAAAAGCTGTTTGCTGATTTTATTTCGTGAAGTGCGATTTTTAGGGGTTCATATCCTATATACATAATGAGTAAAGTATCGGTATATATATTACTTTTTTATTGTAAAATTCCCTTGTTCATTGGCGCTTGTACCATTGTTTTGTTCTAAAAATCCAATAGTTGCATAAGCTATTTTTCTTTACTTAGGGCGTCAATCACCGCTCCGGAAAATGCCATCTGCGAAAAGCTTATAGCAGATAATAAAAACATTCCAAAACAGAAAGTTACTTTAAGGAATATTATTGAACATTGAAGTTTTTTGAAAAAATTATAAAAACAGCTGATAGAATATTTTAATAAAAAAACTCTGCTTTATAAGGGTATCTTATCCTGTACAGCTCCCGTACTTTGTAAATAATTGCTTTGCGGAGTTCTTCAATATTGGTGCGCTGTGTGGCAGAAATAAATATGCAGTTGCCTCCGGTTATTTGTTTCCAGTTTTGTTTTAAATCTGTAATAATATTTTGTTTTACTTCATCTTCAAGCCATTCATCAAAGGTTTGCAGTTCGTATTGGTCCATTTTATTAAAAATGGTAATGGTGGGTTTTTCCAGGCTGTTGAGTTCCCCTAAGGTTTCGTTTACAATGCGGTACTGGTCTTCGTATTGTGGATGGCTGATGTCTACAATATGCAATAATATATCGGCTTCCCTCACTTCGTCCAGTGTGCTTTTAAAACTTTCTACAAGGTGGTGCGGAAGCTTGCGAATGAAACCTACTGTATCGCTCAGTAGAAAAGGGGTTTGCTCAAATACCAGCTTTCTTGTGGTGGTATCCAGCGTAGCAAATAATTTATTTTCTGCAAATACTTCCGATTTGCTAAGCAGCGTCATTAAAGTAGATTTTCCCACATTGGTATAGCCTACCAATGCAACCCTTATAAATTCGCCACGGTCTTTTCGTTGAGTAAAAGCCTGCTTATCTATTTCTGAAAGCCGCTTGCGCAATAAACTTATTTTATCTTTTACCAGCCTGCGGTCTGTTTCAATTTCAGTTTCCCCGGGGCCTCTTGTGCCTACGCCGCCGCCTTGCCTTTCGAGGTGTTTCCACATGCCTTTTAACCGTGGGAGTAAATATTGGTATTGCGCTAGCTCCACCTGGGTTTTTGCCTGTGCAGTTTTGGCACGAGTGGCAAAAATGTCAAGGATCAAATCGCTGCGGTCTATGGTTTTTACACCCAGTTCTTTTTCAATATTTTGAATTTGTGAGCCGGTAAGTTCATCATCAAAAATTACCAGGCCAATATTGCCCTTAAGCTGTATATAATTTTTAATTTCTTCCAGCTTACCTTTTCCTACAAATGTTCGTGTATCGGGATGTTGTAATTTTTGGATAAATCTCTTTTGCTCTATAGCACCGGCAGTTTCTGCTAAAAAAGCCAGCTCATCCATATATTCTTTTACCTGGGCCTCCTGTTGCTCTTTTTGCACAAGGCCTACCAGTATTGCATTTTCCGGTTTAGATAATATTTTCTTTTTTTCAATCACTCCATAATAATTTGAACAAGGTTCAATAAAAAAAGCGCCCCGCTTAAGCCGGAACGCTTTTATAAAATAAATTCCACTATTTTAATTTTAATTGAGATGAGTTTTCCAGCCACTTTTTCATTCCGTCGCAATTTTTATATTCATCATCTATTTTAATATAGTAACCGGTAATTTTTTTGCGGAACCAGTCTTCAATTGCCTGGTCTTTTTTTTCTTCCAATGCCCTGCTGGCAATTTTGCTGTAGTCGTCTTTTAGGTTTTCCCGGTGGGGTTGGGTTTGTGTTTTTAAATAAACAATGCGTATGCCTTTTTTTCCACGTTCATCGGTAAATTCAGTAGGTTGCGAATATTCCCCAACTTTTAGTTTTTGATAAATGGGTATCATGCTTTTATCCAACTGATCAATGGTAAGAAAAGTGCCATTGGGGCCCTGTATCATTCCACCGGTAAATTTGCTCATTTCATCATCGCTGTATTTATCTACGGCTGTGCCAAAATCAATGGTGCCGGAGATAAGGTTTGCTCTTACCGAATCCATTTTGGACAGGCCTTCATTGATTTCTATTTGTGTTACCTGCGGCGTTTTTAAAATATGCTTTAATATGGCATCATCGCCTGCACGGCTTAGCATTTGTACAATATGGTAGCCAAACCTGGTTTTAAATGGCGATGAAATTTGTCCTTCTTTCAAAGCAAAGGCTTTGGCCATCCAAATGGGGTCAAAATCTTTTTGGGTGCGGTTTACTTCAAACTGGCCACCGTTTTGTTTGGCAGAGGGATCATCGGAATACAACATGGCCATGCTGCGAAAATCCTTGCCGCCTTCAATTTGGTTTTTAATATCCACCAATTGAGATAGGGCATATTCTTCTGCGTCTCTGCTGGCTTTTGGATACATAATAATTTGTCCAATTTCTACTTCGGCCTCGTAGTAAGCAAGGCTGTCGGCTGGTATTTTATCAAAATAGGCTTTTACTTCATTAGGCGTTATTTTAATTCCACTCACCACTTTATCTCTCATTGTGGTTGCCATTTTTTGATCTTTTATAGGTCCACGCATATCTTCTTTAAGCTGGTAAACTGATTTGCCGGCAACTCTTTCCAGTTCGTCTTTACTGCCGTAAGCATTAATGAAATAACGGATGCGGTTTTCAATATCGGTTTCCACTTCTTCATCTGATACCGGCAATGAATCTTTTTCGGCCTGTAATACCAGCGCTTTTACGCCCATCATTTGCTCCAGGGTGAGGCATTTTGCATTGGGTGGAAGTTCCACACCTTGCCGCATCATATCGGCAAGGCTATTGTCAATATCGCTTTTTAAAATTATTTTGTCTCCAACAACGGCTACAATTTTATCTGCAAGTACTTTTTGCTGCGGTTGTGCAAGCGACAATAAAACGCTACAAATTAAACAACCAGTAAGTAGTAATCTAAATTTCATTCAATATGCCTTTTGATAAATCTTTCAAAAATAAGCCGGGATGTGTGCCCTTACTTAGTTTAAGGTTCCATTTAACATCCATTTAACCGTAGCAGGTACTTTCTCAATAAAAACACTGCATTATAAAGTACGTTTCACTTCAATTTCTTCAAATGCTTCTACTATATCCCCCATTTTAATATCGTTATAATTTTTAATTACCAGGCCACACTCCATGCTTGATGTAACTTCTTTTGCATCGTCTTTAAACCTTTTTAAGCTGGCCAGTTCGCCGGTAAAAATTACAATGCCGTCTCTTATGAGCCTTATCCTGTTATTGCGGGCAATTTTGCCGTCTAATACAAAACATCCGGCTACTGTGGCTTTATCGAACTTATAGGTTTCCCTTATTTCCACATTACCCAGTATTTTTTCTTCTACAGATGGTTCAAGCATACCTTCCATTGCACTCCTTAATTCTTCGATGGCATTATAGATAATGGAATACATTTTAATTTCAATGCTTTCTGCTTCGGCAAGTTTTGCTGCCTGTATAGAAGGCCTTACATTAAAGCCAATAATAATTGCATCGGATGCATTGGCAAGCGTTACATCGCTTTCTGTAATAGCACCTACAGCTTTATGGATTACACGAACCACAATTTCTTCTGTACTGAGTTTTTGTAATGAATCGCTCAACGCTTCCACAGAGCCATCCACATCGCCTTTAATAATGATGTTTAATTCTTTAAAGTTTCCAAGCGCAAGCCTGCGGCCAATTTCATCGAGGGTAATATGTTTTTTGGCACGCATACCTTGTTCCCTCAAAATTTGTCCCCGTTTATACGCCATTTCCCTGGCTTCGGCTTCATCATGAAAAACTTTAAAAGTTTCCCCTGCCTGTGGTGCACCATTTAACCCTAAAATTAATGCAGGCGAAGAAGGTGGAGCGGCATCGCTGCGTTGCTGGCGCTCGTTGTACATGGCTTTTACTTTACCAAAGTATTGGCCGCTTACAATCATGTCTCCTTGTTTCAGAGTTCCGTTTTGAACCAGTATTGTGGCTACATAGCCACGCCCTTTATCTAAAGAGGCTTCAATTACTGTTCCGTTTGCCGGACGGTCGGGATTGGCTTTTAGTTCGAGCAAATCTGTTTCCAATAATATTTTTTCGAGGAGCAGGTCAATGTTCTGCCCTTTTTTGGCGCTTATTTCCTGGCTTTGGTATTTACCGCCCCAGCTTTCTACCAGTATGTTCATACCAGCCAGTTGTTCTTTTATTTTTTCGGGATTGGCTCCTTCTTTATCTACTTTATTTATTGCAAAAATCATGGGTACCGATGCTGCCTGTGCATGAGAAATAGCTTCTTTGGTTTGTGGCATTACTGCATCATCGGCAGCTACAACAATTACGGCTATATCGGTAACTTTTGCGCCACGGGCACGCATAGCGGTAAAGGCTTCGTGGCCCGGCGTATCCAAAAACGTAATATTTCTGCCATCTTTTGTGGTTACTTCGTAGGCTCCTATATGCTGGGTAATACCTCCTGCTTCGCCAGAAATTACATTGGCTTTTCGGATATAATCAAGCAAAGAAGTTTTACCATGGTCAACGTGGCCCATAATGGTTACAATCGGCGACCTTGATTTAAGGTCTTCGGGATTATCTATTACTTCTTCTTCATCCATTTCGGCGGCATCATCAACCCCAATAAATTCTACCTCAAAGCCAAATTCCCCTGCAACCAACTCTATTACGTCTGCTTCAAGCCTTTGGTTAATGGAAACCATTATACCAAGGCCCATACATTTGCTAATTACATCTGCAAAACTTACGTCCATTAAATTTGCCAACTCACTTACTGAAACAAATTCTGTTACCTGTAATTTATTTCCTTCTACTACGCCTTCAGAAGCGTTTTCTGCCATCTCTTCACGCTTGGCTTTACGGTATTTTGCTTTTAAGCTTTTTCCCCTTCCGGATGATCCTGCAAGTTTTGCCTGGGTTTGCCTGAGCTTTTCTTGTATTTCTTTTTCGTCAATTATTTTGTCTTCCCTTTTGGGTTCGTTGCGGTGCTGCCTTCCTCCTCCGCCGCCTTGTGGCCTGCCGCCTCCGCCACCACCTCTGTAATTATTTCCTCCCTGTGTTGGTGCCGGGCTCTGGCCGGGTTTCTTTTGTATGGGGATGCGTTTGCGTTTTTTATCTTCTTCTTTGCGTGGCCGGGTATCGCTTTCTTTTGGCAATTCAATTTTGCCCATAATTTTTGGGCCTGAAATTTTTTGTGCCTGTATGTTTTCAATTACAGGTGGGGCTGGCGGTACTTCTGGCGCTGGTGCAGGGGCCGGGGTTGCTACCGGTTCTGCTTTGGGGGCTTCTTCTTTTGTTTTCTTTTTTTTCTTTTCGGGTTCTTCTTCTTTTACCGGTTCTTCTTTTTTAGCTGGTGTGGCTTTTGCTTTTTTAGGTCTTGTAGAAGATTCTATAGCGCTTAAATCTATTTTGTCAATAACCTTTGGCTGTTCAATTTCCGGCGCTTCAATTTTAGCAATTTCTTTTTTCTCTTCTTTGGGCTGTGGCTTGGGTTCTTCTGGTGTCGGTTCGGCTGCTTTTTTGGCCTTTTCTTCTTTCTTTTTTATAGAGAGGTCTTCTTCGTCTTTTTTCTTTTTTGCCTCAGGGCCTTTGGGAAGGTCTATTTGATCGGATTTTTGTTTGGCTGCTTTATCCTGTTGAAACTCTACTTGTAGCACACGGTACATTTCTTCCGTAAGCTTTGAAGTGGGTTTAAGATCATCTGAATTAAAGCTTTTAGATACAAGGAAGTCTATCAGGGTGTGTGCCCCAATATTAAATTCCTTTGCCGCCGCCATTAACCTGGGTGTAGTGTTTGCTTCTGCCATTCTTTTTTGTTGTGTTCATACCAAATAAGCAACAACCGGTAAATTTAACTATGGTATGAACCTCCGGCTGCTGTGGATTGCTAAAAATTATTCTTTATCAAATTCTGCCTGTAAAACCTTGCGTACATCATTTATGGTTTCTTTTTCCAAATCGGTCCTGCGCTCTAATTCTTCTGCTGTAAGGTCCAATACCGATCTTGCAGTATCGCATCCTACTCTTTTAAGTTCGTCAATTACCCATTCTTCAATTTCATCTGTAAATTCATCCAGGTCAATATCATAATCATCTTCTTCTCCTTCATTATCCCTAAACACATTAATTTCATAATCGGTGAGGTCTTGAGCCAGTTTAATATTTACGCCCCTGCGGCCAATGGCCAATGAAACCTGGTCGGGCTTAAGCCAAACCGTTGCCACTTTATTTTCCTGGTTTAATTCCATATTGGTAATTTTTGCAGGCGTTAGTGACCGCTGAATTAACAATTGGGTGTTATTGGTAAAGTTGATTACATCTATATTTTCGTTTTTCAACTCTCTTACTATACCGTGTATGCGGCTGCCTTTCATTCCCACGCAGGCGCCCACGGGATCTATACGGTCGTCGTAGCTTTCTACGGCTACTTTTGCCCTTTCGCCTGGCTCTCTCACAATTTTTTTAACTACAATTAGGCCATCAAAAATTTCGGGTACTTCAATTTCCAAAAGCTTTTCGAGAAATAATGGGCTGGTGCGGCTTAAAATAATTACAGCCTGGTTATTTTTTAATTCTACTTTTTTAACTACCGCCCTTATGGTTTCCCCTTTTTTAAAATAGTCCGATGGGATTTGCTCAGACTTAGGCAACAACATTTCATTGCCGTCTTCGTCTAAAATGAGTACTTCTTTTTTCCATACCTGGTACACTTCGCCATTTACAATTTCGCCTACTCTTTCTTCATACTTTTTTATGAGTATGTTCTTTTTCAAATCGTTGATTCGTGCAGCAAGTGTTTGCTTACCGGCAAGTATTGCCCTGCGGCCAAATTCTTTTTGAATATCTACTTCTTCGTAAAGCTCTTCGCCTACCTGGTAGTCGGGTTCAATTTTAATGGCATCTTTATATTCAATTTCGGTTAGGGTGTTGTAAAGGTCATCATCGTCAACAATGGTGCGCCTGCGAAAAATTTCCAGATCGCCTTTCTGGTCGTTTACGATTACGTCAAAGTTGTCATCGCTTCCGTATTTTTTGCGGATGAGTGTTTTAAAAACATCTTCCATTACTTTCATGAGTGTTGGGCGGTCAATATTTTCCGCTTCTTTAAACTCCTGGAACGATTCAATTAAGTTTATACTTGCCATAAGCATTGCCAGCCTCACATTTTTCCCCGCCGGCAGAGGGGTTTAGTTAAAGATTTAAAATTTTATTTTCACTTTGGTGTGCTTAATATCTGCCATTGCTATATCCAATTGTTTGGTTACTGCCTTTTTCCCTTTTCCTTCGGTTATAATCAATTGTATACCATTTTCGTATATCCCGGAAAGTACCGCTTCATAAACGGTGCCGTCATTTAGCACTACTTCTACATTGCGGCCTTTATTTTTTTCATATTGCCGGTGTAATTTCAGGGGCTCATCAATTCCCGGGCTGGAAACTTCCAATGAAAAATTGCCATCGGGGAACAATGCTGTTTCTTCAATATTTTTATAGAGTGCCCTGTTTATTTTAATACATTTTTCAATACCCAGCCCATTATCTGCATCGAGGTAAATTTTAATATTATTGGTGGGTTTAATGCGCATGTCCACCAAAAATATATCCCCTGTAAGCAGGGGCTCCAGCATTTTTTTCACTACAGCCAGCGTAGTATTCTCACTCATGGTATTAAAATAGAGAAGGGAACGACTCCGTTCCCTTCTGATTGCTTTTATTTCCGGGTGCAAATATACTATCTGTAAATGGATTGGCCAAAAAAGAAGTTGGCAGGTTTTATTTCAGCTCATTATAAGCTGGAAAACTTACCTGCCTGATAATAAAATAAGCATACTGCAAAACCTGCTGATAGATATATAAACAATTTTACTTTATATAATATATTACTAAGAGGTTAAGCAATGGGTATTAAGCAAATCACTTACTTTTGCGGCAAATAAAAAAGGAAATGAAAAATACCCCTTTTACCCAAAAACACATAGCTCTTGGAGCTAAAATGGCAGAATTTGCCGGTTTTAATATGCCCATTTCTTATACGGGCATTAACGAAGAGCATCAAACCGTAAGAAATAATGCCGGCGTATTTGATGTAAGCCATATGGGTGAGTTTATAATAAAAGGCGAAAATGCACTTGACTTAATACAAAGGGTTACCAGCAACGATGCCTCAAAACTTACTGCCGGAAAAGTGCAATACAGTTGTTTGCCCAATAATGATGCTGGTATTATTGATGATTTGCTGCTGTATTGTATTGAAGAAAACCAAGTGTATATGCTTGTAGTAAATGCCGGCAATATTGAAAAAGACTGGAAATGGATTAGCAGCCATAATACTCAAAATGCAGAACTGCATGATATTTCGGCCAAAACCTGCCTGCTAGCTGTACAAGGCCCCAATGCAGCAAAAATACTTCAGCCCCTGGCGGATACGGATATATTAAACCTTAAATATTACACTTTTACAAAAGGAAAATTTGCTGGCGTTGAAAATGTTCTTATAAGTGCAACAGGGTATACAGGTGCCGGTGGACTGGAAATTTATTTTGAAGACAAAGATGGCGCAGCAGAAAAAATTTGGGATGCTATTTTTGAAGCCGGAAAAGCTGCCGGTATAAAACCCATTGGCCTTGGTGCAAGAGATACCTTAAGACTGGAAATGGGCTTTTGCTTATATGGGAATGATATAGACGACACAACATCGCCTTTAGAAGCCGGGCTGGGATGGATTACCAAGTTTACCAAAGATTTTACCAGCCGCAAACTTTTAGAACAACAAAAAGCCAACGGCGTTAATAAAAAGTTGGTAGGTTTTGAAATGGTTGACAAGGGAATTGCCCGGCATGGCTATGAAATAAAAAACGCCAAAGGCGAAACCATCGGCAGGGTTACATCGGGTACACAGTCGCCCAGCCTGGGCAAGGCCATTGGTATGGGATATGTAAAAACGCCTTTTGCCACACCAGAAACAACTGTTTATATCAGTATACGCAATTCACTTGCTAAAGCTAAGCTGGTAAAAATGCCCTTTAGCGCATAGCACAAAATTTTACGCTAATAAAAATATGCCAAGTATCATCACCTGCCTTTCTCCGGCATTACTTCATTTGGAAGAAGTAAATAAAAGAAATGTAGTAATTATTGATGTATTAAGGGCAACTTCTACTATTGCCACCGCTTTATTTAATGGCGCTAAAGCTATTGTACCGGTAGATAATGTGGCAGAGTGCATAAGGATTGGCAAACAAATTGATGGTATTACAGCCGGGGAAAGAGATGGGAAAATTGCTGATGGGCTGGAGTATGGAAACTCCCCATTTGAATACAACCCTGAATTTATAAAAGACAAAGTGCTGGTATTAACTACAACCAACGGTACCAAATTATTGCACATGGCGCTTGATAAAAGTGCAAGAGAAATTGTAACCGGGTCATTTCCCAATTTATCGGCTGTATGCGAACATCTGCTCCAAAAAAGAGAAGATGTTATCCTTGCCTGTGCCGGATGGAAAGACAGGGTAAATATAGAAGACAGCTTATTTGCCGGTGCAGTAATAAACCGGCTGAAAGATAGTTTTGACATTGAAGGCGACTCCTCCCATGTTGCACACAACCTTTATATACTGGCACAAAAGAGCCTTTATGAATTTATGAAAAAGCACAACGCTTCACATTATCACAGGCTTACCAATTTTGGACTTGAAAAGGATATACGCTATTGCCTTAGTACAGATGTTGCCAATGTACTGCCAGTTTATATAGAAGGAAAATTGGTAACAGCATAAAGTTAATTTCTTTCGGCAACGAAATGCTTCCCTCAACACAAAACCCATAAAAGTACGAAATTTATTGAACAATTAAAATAAATGACTCCGTTATCTTTTATTTTAATTGCGTAGTAGCTTTTAAATAATTCTTTTTTCTATTTTGCTGCATTTTTTAACAGCAATTTCTTCACAAATACCTGCCAATGCTTTTTAACCTGAACTATTTTCCTTTACTTTTGCAAATTGCCCTTTTGGGAACGATGCATAAACAGGTAAAGGGTTATGAAAACATCATTTGAAAATTAAAAGATTATTATATTGGCATTACCACACCTCGTAAAATATATTTACAACAACGGTTCAGATGAAGTGGTCAGGAGAGGAAAAAAAATCCATTCTCTCGGCTATGTTGAAATGATAGAGCATGATGAACTTACCGGGAATATTTTTTTTAGGATAAAGGACGACAATTACAGCACGTTTTACAAAGTAAATATTCAAAAATTTGCCGACCCCAAACACATGAACCTGCGTTGCTCCTGCCCGTACAATATTGGGGATATTTGCCGGCACGAAGCGGCTGCATTGTTTCGTATGCAGGATATGATTGACAAAAACCTGCTAAGCAGCAGCGCTATCCAATACAACCAGCAACACTCAGTTGCAAAAATGAAATTTATTGACATTAAAATGCTGAAGATGCTTTCCTCCACCCATATAATGCAGGAAGCAGAAAGGATGCTGAGGCATGGCAAAGCCAATATTGTACATGCCGCTGATGAAAGGGTAGAAGCCGAAATACAATATCATGACAGCAATTTTACCGTTATACTCCAAAAAAATGAAGAAAAAAATTTTGACACCTCCTGCAACTGTGCAGAAACAGACCATCCACTTTGCGAACACAAAGTGATGCTGTACTTGCAATTGCTCAATAATGACGGGCCATATTATTTTGACAGCATCCGCAACTGGGATAAAGAAAAAAACATTTTGCTTCGCTCTTACGGTTACAGTTTACAAGACGATATCACCGGAAAATTTGAATTTACCTATAAAGAAGGAAAGCCATTTTTAAAAGTAATTGACCCTTCAATTAAACGGGTAAATGCAGCGCCAGCCTCAAACTTATTTTCGCCAAAACCCAGGCCCGTATTTCAGCCTGTGCAAACGGTTATTACCCCTGAAGAAAACCCCGTGCAGGAAATAATTACTGAAGAGAAAAACTTAAGGCTGGGCATTGTTTTTAATTTTAATGAAAAAGCTTACCCGTTTTTTTCTGTAGATGCCATCATGGGCGAAACCGATGAAACCGGAGGCAATAAAAAATTTATTGATAAAATTGAAAGGCTCGACTTAGGAAAATTTATCAATAGCGAGCCTTTAATTGAGGACGACAGGAATGCGTTGCAGCAAATCCGCAAATTGCAACAAACAGAAATCAATAAATACCTCAACAGGAACTCCCCATTTAGCGGTATATGGGAAAATATCATCCACAATGAAGGAGATAAACTCCCAGAAGAAACAAGGTCATTAATTGCTGAATACCTTTTACCCAAACTAAAAAAAATTACTAGCCTTCCCGATCCGCTTATTTACTTTTTACCCAGTGGAAAGGCCTTTAAAACGGCAAACCTTATAGAGCTGGAAGTAAGCAACCAATTTTTAAGCCCGGTTTTTAAAGTAGCTGTAAAAAATAACGATTTTGAAATTAACTGCGTAGTAAAACCCGAAGGACAGGTTGCATCACTTGAAGAAAATGAATGTACCCACCCGTTTTTATTTTTATACAACGATGTTTTATATATTTGGGCAAAGCCCGAAGACCTTTTACATGCCGAAAAATTTTTGGAGAAGGGTTTTACCAAAATAAAAAAAGACAACTGGACAGAAACATTACAAAAAAATATTTTACCGCTCACCAAAGAATACCAGGTAGAATTTGACAAGGCCCTCATAAAAGAAGTAAAAAGCGGCAACCCCGATGTAAAATTAATTTTACAGGAAAAAGGCGACCATCTTGTATTTCAACCCGTGTTCAGCTACAAAGGGTTTGATACAAGGCCAACAGATAAAGCTACAATAATACTGCCTGACAACGACAAAATACTGGTTATAAAAAGAAACGAAGAAGCCGAAAAAGAATTTGTAGAAAAACTGCAAAACCTGCATTCCCAATTTAGTTACCATGAGGATACAGGCGGCCTGGTTTTAAAGGGCGCCGATGTATTGCGCAACAACTGGTTTTTTCTTTTTATAGATGCCATGAAGGAAATGAAAGTACCGGTTTTTGGTTTTGAAGCGCTTAAAAATTTCCGTTTTAATACGGCAAGGCCCAATACCCATATCCATGTAAGCAGCGGATTGGACTGGTTTGATGCAAAAGTAGAAATAGAATTTGGCGAACAAAAAGTAGGCATTGCTGATATTAAAAAAGCCTTAGCCGGCAAGCAATCCTTTGTACAGCTGGATGATGGTACTTTAGGTATTTTGCCCGATGAGTGGTTGAAAAAATATGCCTTATTGTTTAAAGTGGGTGAAGGCAAAAACGATAAACTGCGCTTATCTAAATACCATCTCAGCGTAATTGATGACCTTTATGAGCGCAGGGATGAAGAAGAAATAAGCTTTACGCTTGATGCAAAATATGAACGCCTTAGAGAATTTAAAAACATACCTGAAACAGCGCCACCACAAGAAGTAGCCGGCATTTTAAGGCCTTACCAGGTCGCTGGTTTTCAGTGGCTGAATTATTTAAACGATGTAGGCTGGGGTGGTATATTGGCCGATGATATGGGCTTGGGCAAAACCGTTCAGGCGCTAAGTATGATTGACCATTTTAAAAAAACAACCGGTGGTTTGCAATCTCTGGTTATTTGCCCCACAACATTAATTTACAACTGGCAAAAAGAAGTTTTAAAATTTACACCATCCCTTTCCTGCCAAATTCACCATGGCAACCTGCGCACCAGAAAGCATGAAGAACTGATGCAGCAAAATATTATCGTTACTACTTACGGCACCTTACGAAGCGATATCCAAATGCTCATGAAAATACCTTTTGATTATATTATTCTGGATGAAAGCCAGGCCATTAAAAACCCTTCTTCAAAAGTTACCAAAGCAGCCTCATTACTTAATGCCAAAAACAGGCTTTGCATGAGCGGTACGCCTTTACAAAATAACACCTTCGACATATTTGCCCAAATGAATTTTCTTAACCCAGGTTTACTGGGCAGTATGGAGTTTTTCCGCAATGAATTTGCTACGCCTATTGATAAGTTTAGCGACCTTATTCAAAAAGATCACCTGCGTAAATTACTTTATCCTTTTATATTGCGTCGTACCAAAGAACAGGTGGCCAAAGACCTTCCTGAAAAAACGGAAACCATCTTGTTTTGCGAAATGGAAAAAGAGCAACGACAAATTTATGATGCCTACCGCAATAGTTACCGGGATAAAATCTTAGGCTCTATCAACGATGTTGGCATTGACAAATCTCAATTAACCATTTTACAGGGCCTTATGAAACTGAGACAAATATGCGATAGCCCGGCCATTTTAAACGAAGAAGACAAATACCCCAACCACTCCATAAAACTGGATGAATTAACCAGGGAAATTACCGAAAATATTGGCGAACATAAAGCACTTATTTTTTCTCAATTCCTGGGAATGCTTGCCTTAATTAAAGAAAAACTAAAAGAACAAAATATTAAGTTTGAATATTTTGACGGAAGTACAACCCCGCCTGAAAGGGAGAGAGCCATAGAAAATTTTCAAAATAGTGAAGAGTGTAGGGTGTTTTTAATTTCTTTAAAAGCAGGTGGTGTCGGTTTAAACCTTACGGCGGCAGATTACGTTTATATTGTGGACCCTTGGTGGAACCCTGCCGTGGAACAACAGGCCATTGACAGGACACACCGCATTGGCCAAACCAAAAATATTTTTGCTTACCGCATGATTTGTATAGATACCATTGAAGATAAAATACTGCAATTACAGGAGCGAAAAAGGACACTGGCAAAAGAGCTTATTGCCGATGATTCTACTTTTGTAAAATCACTCACCAAGGCAGATGTGGAATACCTGTTCAGTTAACCTTATTAAAAAACCCCGGCATCAACCGGGGTTTTTACTTTCTTTTTGCTCAATCAGGATGCAATAAAGTTTTTAAGCCGCTGGAAGTCCCTGTCGTAGCTAAAAAATAAACTATTGATTGATTCCGCAATTGACTTTGCAATAAGGGTGAACATTGAAGGTCTATTTTTTTTCATAATACTGGATTTTATACAAACAAAATTATTATATGGTAAAGGGTTTGTCAATTGTATTTTTGCTCAATTTTTTTAAAAGTAAAAACCGGTTATGCATCGTTATTTTACCATTGGGTGTTGCTTGCTTTTCCTATGTGGGTTTTGCTTTTTATAATACTTTATAGGGTAAACATCGGGTTGCTGGCGAAGTTTTCCCATAAAATGCTTGAATACAAAAACCAATGGGTTAATGGTTTTTATGCTGGTTCCGATGGGCATAAATTAGGGTTTACACCAATAACGGGGTTATATTCAAAATATTGTGCAAGAATAAAAAAGTGAGTGAGCCCGGGTCTACGAATTATCAATAATCTATAACCTGATCTTCCATAATAGGCATTTCCCGCCATTCATATTGCTGGTTCCTAAGCTGTGGCTCAAAGCCGGCTTGCTTTATAGCTTCCTGTATAGTTGTGCTTGTAAAACGGTGTGGCGCACCGGCAGCGCTTACTACATTTTCTTCTATCATAATACTACCAAAATCGTTGGCCCCTGCATTTAAACACATTTGTGCCACCTGCTTACCCACCGTTAACCAGCTTGCCTGTATGTTTTTTATATTGGGCAGCATCATGCGGCATAAAGCCAACATGCGGATGTATTCTTCTGTTGTAGTAAGATTATGAACGCCCCTTATTTTTGCGAGCAAGGTATCCACATCCTGAAACGTCCACGGAATAAAGGCAAGAAAACCTTTTGCGTCCTCGGGCTTTCGGCTTTGCACTTCCCTTATTTTTGCTAAATGCTCAAAGCGTTCTTCAATAGTTTCTACATGGCCAAACATCATGGTGGCTGATGTAGTAATGTTTAACAGGTGTGCCTGATGCATAATATCCAGCCATTCCTGTGCACCACATTTTCCTTTGCTTATAAGCCTGCGTACACGATCGGTTAAAATTTCTGCACCGGCGCCGGGCAAAGAGTCCAGGCCTGCATTTTTTAATGCGGTTAAAATTTCTTTATGTGTTACTGAATTTTCGCCGGGCTGGTTTTTTTCTAATTTGGTAATGTGGGCAACTTCCGGCGGGCCTAATGCATGCAATTTTATGGCGGGATAATTTTTCTTTAGCTCTTTAAAGAGATTTACATAAAATGATAGGCCAAGCCCTGGGTGGTGGCCGCCCTGCAACAATAATTGGTCGCCCCCAAATTTTATCGTTTCTTCAATTTTTCTTTTATAAGTATCAATGTCGGTTATATAAGCTTCGCTATGCCCGGGTATCCTGTAAAAATTACAAAATTTACAGTTGGCTATACATACATTGGTGGTATTTACATTGCGGTCTATCTGCCAGGTTACTTTACCATGGGGTACTTGTATTTTACGCAGTTCATCGGCTACATACATCAACTCGGCCAATGCAGCGTTTTTAAATAAAAAAACACCTTCTTCAATAGTCAGCCATTCAAATCCCAGGGCTTTCCTATAGAGTTCATTTAATTTCATTTGATGTTTTGATTGATGGTAACCCATTATTACCGTTCTTCATTTTATCAGCAAAATTAATAGCATTCTTTGTTATTTTTAAGAGAAGATTTATGAAATTAATTATACATCTGTTATTGATTATTTTACCTGCCGTATTATTTGGCCAGGAAATAGTATCGGTTCCCGATGCAAAATATATTACTAAATTTCCTTTCAGGCTCTATACAGGAGGTGTAATAGTGGTAAAAGCACATTTTCCGCTTGCTGCAGACAGCCTGAACTTTATTGTAGATACAGGTGGCGGCGGCGTTTCTTTGGATTCATCTACCTGTAAAGAATTTGGTATTGCTACACAGCAAACCGATACTGTTGTAACCGGTATTGGCGGAAGAAAAAAGGTTGATTATGTTTTTAACCAAAGCCTTTGTTTTCCGGGTTTAAAAATCTCCAACCTTAATTTTCATGTAGTAGATTATGATATTTTAACCAGTACTTATGGTGAAAAAATTGACGGCATTTTGGGCTATAGTTTTTTTAACAGGTATTTGGTAAAAATTAATTTCGACAGCCTGCATATCGAAGTGTTTACCCCGGGAAAATTGGATTACCCCAATGGCGGCACTACCCTTCATCCTATCATCACTTCTTTGCCCATTCAAAGGGCCACGGTAAAGGATAGCCGGAAACTCACCCATTATTTTTACCTCGATACCGGCGCAGGCCTTAGCTTTTTAATGAATGAAAAATTTGCAAAAGACAGCGCCATACTTCGTACAAAAAGAAAACCTCTTATTGCGCAAGCCGAAGGCATTGCCGGGAAATTGCAAATGCGGCTTACAGTTGTGAGAGAAGTAAAACTGGGCTCTTACCGCTTTTACCGGGTGCCCACTTATCTCTACGATGATATTTACAATGTTACCCAATACCCATTTTGCGGTGGCTTAATTGGCAACGACCTGTTGCGAAGGTTTAACCTTATTTTTAATTATAAGCAAAGAGAAGTGCACTTATTGCCCAATAGTCATTTTAATGATTCTTTTGATTATTCCTACACCGGGCTTAGTATGTATTATATTGACGGCAACATAATAGTGCTGGATGTAATAAAAGGATCTCCGGCAGATAAAGCGGGTTTTAAAGTTGATGATATAGTGATAGGTGTTGATACAAACCTTACGGGTAATTTACAGGCTTATAAAACCGCCATGCAAAATGTAGGTGCAAAAATAAAAGTACTTATAAAAAGAAATGACAAACTTGGGGAATTGGTTTTAAACCCCATTCGCATTTATTAAAAAATGCCGCTTGTACAGGCAACCTTTACAAAATATATTGAATATACTAAAACGCATATTTACCTTCGGCAATTAATTTATCCGCAATTCTTCGCCTGGCATCTTTGCTGTTAAAAGGCGCTGTTTTGGTAAACCGCTTTAAACCCAGCAACATCATACGTTGTTCATCGCCATCGGCAAAAGCATTTATGGCTTCTTTTCCAAACTTATTTACATTATCGGCAGCGTCGTTTATATAGCATTTCACCATATCGTTATATACTGAAGAAACGGCGGTTTCATTTATGCTGCACATTTTCAGCAATCGAAGCAAAGCGCTTTCTGCATTAAAAGTCTGGATGGCCATATCGGAAATATTCATTAAAATTTCCTGCTCGTTTTGGAGGTTCATCATCAGTTTTTGAACGGCAGCACCGGCAGTCATTAATATTGCTTTTTTCATACTGGCAATTACTTTTTTCTCCGCAGCATACAAGCCCTCTTCTGCTGCACCAAAATCTGGAATGCTCATCAATTCTTTCGATACTGCCATTGCAGGGCCCATTAAATCCAGTTGGCCTTTCATGGCCCTTTTGAGCATCATATCTACGGTAAGCAAGCGGTTAATTTCGTTTGTGCCCTCATAAATGCGGTTAATACGGCTGTCTCGATAAGCACGACTAATTAAATACTCATCACTAAAACCATTACCACCATGTATTTGCACGCCTTCATCTACCACATAATCCAGCGCTTCACTTCCATCTACTTTTAGCATGGCACATTCAATAGCATATTCTTCTGCTGCGCCAAGTAATGCCTGGTTAAAAGGTTTGCCGCTTTCCAAAAGTTCGGTTTCTTTATCATCAATCCATTTGCTTGTGCGGTACAAGGCGCTTTCACTCACCCAAATGCGAATGGCCATTTGGGCCAGCTTGTGCTTTATGGCGCCAAAATTGGCAATGGCTGTTTTAAACTGCTCCCTCGTTATGGCGTATTCCACCGAAGTGGTAAGCGAAGCTTTTGCACCACCTAATGCCGCGGAGCATAATTTTAACCTGCCAATATTTAAAATATTAAATGCAATGATATGGCCCCGGCCAATTTCGCCCAAAAGATTTTCAACCGGCACTTTACAATCCTGAAAATACAATTGAACGGTAGAAGATCCTTTGATGCCCATTTTATGTTCTTCCGGCCCACGGGTAAAGCCTTCAAAATTTCTTTCTACAATAAAACAGGAAAATTTATTAGCATCCACCTTTGCAAAAACGGTATAAATATCTGCAAAACCACCATTGGTTATCCAGCATTTTTGCCCATTTAATAAATAATATTTCCCGTCCTTGCTCAAGGTTGCGGTGGTTTTTGCACCGAGTGCATCGCTGCCGCTGTTGGGCTCGGTTAATCCGTAAGCACCTTTCCATTCACCGGTAGCCAGCTTGGGAATATATTTTTGCTTTTGCTCTTCTGTTCCAAAATATAAAATGGGCAGTGTACCAATACCCGTATGTGCTGCAACAGCTACGCTAAAAGAAAAACCTGCGCCAAGGCCTTCGTTTACCAATGTTGAAGTAATAAAATCTTTTCCCAGTCCGCCAAGGTCTTCTGGTATAGAGGCTCCCAGCAAACCTTGTTCGCCAGCTTTAACCATTAAAGAGGGCATAAGGCCTTCTTCCATTTTATCTATACGGTCAACTATTGGCAACACTTCGTTGTTTAAAAATTGATGGCACATATCTTTTACCATCAGTTGTTCTTCATTAAAATCTTCCGGCGTAAAAGTTTCAGCGGCTTTGCTTTCTTTAATCAGCCATTCACCTCCTTTAAGAGTTGCAGTGGCAATGGTTGGAATACTCATGTTTTTTATTTTTAAATATTTTTTTAATTGCTGGTTAATTTGTAAAACTTGCTTTTCATTGAGCAATACTCAACTTTCAACTTTCTACTATTTCAGGTTTTCATAAACCATCTGCAATACTTCTTTAGCAATTTCCACCTGGCCATTGGTTACCCCTTTCAAAGCTTCGTTTAGCGTTTGGTTGGCAATATCCATAGATTTTTCCTGCAGGGTTTGGGCATCGGCAGTAAGAAAAATAAGGTTGATCCTCCTGTCGTCTTTGCTGGCTACTCTTTTTACCAGGTTTATTTTTTCCAGGTTATCCACCAGCCTGGTCATACTTGGCTTATCTTTAAAAGTAGCTTCACAAAGTTGCTGCTGGCTCATTCCATCTGCTTTCCATAAATGATACAACACGCTCCACTGCTCTATCGTAATCTCAACACCAGACTGCTTAAAATTTTTTTGCAGCCTCCTGCTAATTGCCGTACTGGCTTTACCGGTAATAAAACTATAGAGCTCGCCTTTTTTAAATTGGTTGTTTGGCATATAGTTGTTTATGCAACTTTGTAAAGATAATATTTATTTTATTTTTTAAAAAATAATTTTGTGTTATTTTGATGCAGGCATTTGAATATAATGCAACAGTTGTTGTGTCACTCACTTGTACTTAAATGCATCTTACAGCAAAAAATGTTCATCCTATTCATTTTCAGTGTATTACTATTTTTCCTTTATTGCGGGTTGATGCTTTTTTATGCCAATGTTTTTAAAAAAACAAGCTGCTACAAACCAGTTAACAGCAGCATTGCACTATCAAGTTTCCCTAAAATTTCCATCATCATCCCCGCCCGAAACGAAGAAAAAAATATTGGGCCACTGTTACTTTCTATTCAGCAGCAAACAATCGCAACAGAAAAATTTGAAGTAATAATAGTGGACGATTTTTCAACTGACCGCACAGCAGCCATTGTACAGCAATTTGCTTTTGCAAAACTCATACAACTTAAAAATGTTGTAGGCACGCAACACATCAACTCCTATAAAAAGAAAGCTATTGAAACGGGTATTGCCCATTGCAACGGCGAACTTATTGTAACCACCGATGCCGATTGCAGCGTTCCAGAAAAATGGCTGGAGACCATTGCCGCATTTTACCTGCAGCACAAACCGGAGTTTATAGTAATGCCGGTAGCTATAAACCACAATAACAGGTTTATAGAAATTTTTCAGGCACTCGATTTTATGGGTATGCAGGGCATTACCGCTACTATGGTACACCATATGTGTAACGGCGCCAACCTGGCGTATACTCAAAAAGCCTTTTATGCAGTAAATGGTTTTAATGGCATAAATGCTATTGCCAGCGGCGATGATATGCTGCTGATGCATAAAATAGCCAAACAATTTCCTGGAGAAATTAAGTATTTAAAATCCAAAGAGGTGATGGTGCAAACAGCGCCGGTAAAAAGTTTAAAAGAATTTTTTCAGCAGCGCATCCGCTGGGCTAGCAAGGCAGATCAATACAACGAAAAAGGGATATTTTTGGCTTTGTTGCTGGTTTATTTGTTTAATGTGCTGCTATTGGTTTATCCAATTGTAACGCTACTCACTGGCCATGCAAAATATTTAACAGCATGGGTTTTTATGATCGTTACAAAAACAATTGCAGAACTTATTTTCCTTTTTCCCGTTGCCCTGTTTTTCAACAAGCAAAAATTACTATGGCTATTTCCCTTGCTGCAGCCCTTGCATATTATTTATATAGCAATTGCCGGCTGGCTTGGAAAATTTGGCAGCTATAAATGGAAGGGCAGAATGGTAAAGTAAAAATTGAGCAATTAAATTTAATCCATTTCCTGTACAAAAGTTGCTGTATATAATGTATCTAAAGTATTTAGAACGGTTACCACCCGGCCCGGGGAAAGTGAAGCACAGGTATCAATAGCTGTAGGTCCAATAAATGTTTCAACCCTTGTATATTCCGGCCCGTAGCCGCCATTTACGTTGTTTTTACTTTTGTAAAAAACCTTCCATTTGCAAAAGCTATTGCATTGTATTTTTGTACTTTGTACAGCAAATGGTGTATAAATGCTGTCAATCATTGATTGGGTTACATTTTTCCTGAACTCGGTATCTAAGCCGCTTTCTAATTTCCAGCAAAACCTGGGTTCGTCAATATTTACAAAAAAATATTGTGCACCGTAGGTTTCATACATCTGCGCCCTGGTTTTATTGCAAATGGGGTTGCCGGTAATATGCCCGTTTTCTACCAGGTACCAGCAGCTATGGGTTTGGTTCGATAATGATTTTGAGCAGGAAGAAAGTATCAATACTAATATGATGGAAAGAAACAGAAATGGCAATTTATTAAACATAGTAAAGCATTTATAAGTTTTCAAATTTTACGAGGCCCAATTTGATTTGCAAAAATAAAGTAAATAAATTTCATTAATTTAGAATTTATGCTTCAAAAACCTGGCGCTTACAGCGGGCAAATATGGCAACGGTTCAAAAAAAACAAGCTGGCCCTTGCCGCTCTTATAGTAATTGCTGTTGCAACTTTTTGTGCCATTTTTGCTTACTGGATAGTACCCGATAATAGCCCCAATGCCGATTTTCAAACGGTTGAAATACAAGCAAAGAAACCAGGCTACCGGCAAACTTTTTTACAAATCCCCAATGGAAACAGCGCAGTTGACAACCCCTTTCATATATTGCTCTTTGGCAAAAAACAATCCTACCAGTTAATTCCTATAAATAGCTACCAAATTGCTGGCGATTCTTTAGTTGTTCAAAAATATGTAGATGAAGACACTACTATAATGCAATCATATTTTATACCATCTATTCTTAAAAAAAATAAAAATATCAGTAGCAATATTATTGCTAAAAAATACCGGCTGGGTACCGATACTTACGGCAGGGATATTTTGAGCAGGATAATTTTAGGAACAAGGGTAAGCCTTGGCGTGGGATTTATTGCGGTAATTATTTCATTGGGCATTGGTATTTTGTTTGGTGCTGTAGCAGGTTATTTTGGTGGGCATACTGATAAACTGCTGATGTGGTTTTTAAATGTAACCTGGAGCATTCCCACATTACTATTAGTGTTTGCCATTACCATTGCAATGGGAAAAGGTTTTTGGCAAATTTTTACCGCCGTGGGTTTAACCATGTGGGTAAATGTGGCCCGGCTGGTGCGTGGGCAAGTAATGGTGCTAAAAGAAATGGAGTATGTACAGGCCGCAAAAGTGCTGGGTTTTTCACATGCACGAATAATTGTAAAGCACATTTTGCCCAATATTATGGGCCCGCTAATGGTAATGGCTGCAGCCAATTTTGCAACAGCCATTATTATAGAAGCAGGCCTGAGTTTTTTAGGATTAGGCATTCAGCCACCGCACCCAAGCTGGGGATTAATGATAAAAGAAAATTACAATTTTGTAATTACCAATAACCCAATGCTTGCGCTGGCGCCAGGTATTGCCATAATGCTGATGGTACTGGCATTTAATCTTTTGGGAAATGCATTAAGTGATGCAATGGATGTAAAATCATTATAACCCTGTTTTTAATCCACCGGCGCTACTGGTACATTGCGTATAAAACCTTCTTCAAGAGAAATCAAGGTTTCGGTTCTTTCTATACCTTTTATTTTTTGCAGCTCATCATGCAATACATGCCGCAATTGGTTTATATCTTTACACACCACTTCAATAAACATACTGTAATTGCCTGTAGTATAATTTAGGCGTACAATTTGCGGAATTTTTTTCAACTCTTCGGCAACCGCATCGTACATCGAACTTTTTTCAAGATACACACCAATGAAAGCCGTAATATCGTATCCCAACTGCCGAAGGTCCACATTCAATCTTTTTCCTTTCACAATTTTAAATTCTTCCAGCTTTTTAATACGTACATGAATTGTTCCACCGCTTACAAATAATTTTTTACCCAATTCTGCATAAGAAATTTCCGCATCATGCATCATGGCTTCCAGTATTTGCAGGTCAAGTTTGTCAAGATTGAATTTTGTGCCCATAAAAAATTTGATTTTTGAATACTTTATCAAAAATATCAATTTTTTTGAACATTTTCTATATTTATAAAAATAACATTAAAATACGTTTAAGTTATTGCACAATTCTTTACATTTGTGCCATCAAAGTAATTGATTGTTCTTTAACATTGTGGGGTGATGAAATTATTTGGCAGACATGCCCCCTTGTCTCGGGGGTGAGGATAACAGGATAAACATTGAGTAATGCCGTTGTATCTGCAGGTATAACGACTGGGGTCGACCACCAGTTCGAAAAAGTTTAGCGACTTTTTCTTTTTTTGCTCAAAGGCTAACTGCCTCGTGGAGGTTCGAACCCTCCCCCTACAGCTTCTGGTTTTTTCAATAGCCTTTACTTCATAATGTGGTAAAGGCTTTTTCATTTTGGGTAATGCAACTGCAAAACAGGCGCCGCCGTTATTGCATTTATTTAAGTATGCTATCTTTGAATTTAAGATGGCACAAAAAAAATTATTCAGGTTTGGGCAAATAAAAACTTTTAAAAATGTTTTGGAATACCCGGAAAATATTAAGGGCAACTGGCACAATTTTTTTGGAAATAAAAACCCTATAGAATTAGAACTTGCCTGCGGCAGAGGAGAATATACAATAGGGCTCGCCGCTATACACCTCAATAAAAATTTTATAGGTGTAGATATAAAGGGCAACCGAATGTACATTGGCGCCAAAAAAGCATTGCAGCATAATTTGCAAAATGCTGCATTTCTCCGCACCCAAATTGAAATGCTCGATAATTATTTTTCACCAGGGGAAGTAGATAATATCTGGATTACTTTTCCCGATCCACAACTCCGTACATCAAAAGCAAAAAAAAGACTTACACACCCACGCTTTTTAAGGCTTTACCAAAAAATATTAAAACCAGGCGGAAGCATACATTTAAAAACCGACTCGCCTCAACTTTATACCTTTACTTTACTGGTAATTGAAAAATATGGTTTACAACTACTTAAAAAATCCGGTAATGTTTATGCCGTTAAGCACCCACCGGAGTTGGCCATAAAAACATTTTACGAAAGCCTTGATATTGCCCAAAGCAAAAAAATACATTACCTGCAATTTTGCCTACCGAAAACTATATCCCACATAGATAATGAACTACAGGAGATATTAAAGCAAACAGAAAATAATGCAATTGTTACCTGAATTTATTTTTGATTATGAAAAAAAAAGTTCAAAACAAAATAAAAAAAGAACAGGCAAAAGAATATAGTTTTTTTGCCGATGTGTTTGATGTGGTAAGGCTTATACCCAGGGGAAGGGTAACCTCTTACGGCGCTATTGCTGCGTACCTGGGCACCAAACTTTCTGCCCGTATGGTGGGCTGGGCAATGAATGCCTCACACAGCACAAGGCCAAAACCGCCTGCCCAAAGGGTGGTAAACCGCAATGGGATGCTTACCGGAAAATTTCATTTTGAAACACCCACAAAAATGGAAGAGCTTTTAAAAAAAGATGGCATCACCGTAAAAAACGATAAGGTTGTAGATTTTAAAAATATTTTTTGGGATCCCGATGTGGAATTAGGTTACTAATTTTACTTAATACAATACCGCTAAAACACCCCCTTAAATTGGGTGAAAAAACGGTTGTTTTAGATAACCCGGCAATATAGCTTTGTGTGGTAATTCAATTATTAAACTCTTCAATTTTATTTTTATGAAGTCCCTTAATTTTCTTTCAATTTTATTAA
This sequence comes from Chitinophagaceae bacterium, assembly GCA_016699815.1. Classification (NCBI taxonomy): domain Bacteria; kingdom Pseudomonadati; phylum Bacteroidota; class Chitinophagia; order Chitinophagales; family Chitinophagaceae; species Chitinophagaceae bacterium. Next base: position 1,396,064 of record CP065012.1, read on the forward strand.
TTTTTACAATCATTCAGTGCAATCCAGTTGATGCCCAAAATCAAATAAGAACTTTAGTTGGCCGTTTAGAAAATGACAGTACAGTACTTACTGTTGATATACCAAAAATGCTATCAACATATAACTCAACATTATTAAAAATGTCGAACATTGATGCGAAGTTTTCTGACATAAGTATTAAAACAACAAATGACAAGCAATATTTTTTAGTTTTCAAAGGGAGTAGTTATGTTTCGTCATTTTTAGTTATTGAAGAAAAATATCAACTTTTTGCATACTCTGGTATTTCTTGTACAACTTCTGATTGCGCTAGCGAACAATTTGGTTGCACACCAAAAGTTAGTGGTGTTGCCTGCTGGCCATGTAGCAATAAAGGGAAGTGTACAAAAACAGTCAGTAATAGATCATTAATAGATTAAGCATTTTTGAAACAAACAATTGTGATATTTAAAGTTCCAAAATTTTTATTGAGCCATCCTTTCTTTTGTATCCGCAATACCATTTTCCCAAATTCAATATTAGTAAAGCAACTTTTTTAGTTTCAATACCGTTAAAACACCCCCTTAAATTGGGTGAAAAAACAGTTGTTTTAGATAAACCGGCAATATAGCTTTATGTGGTAATTTAATTATTAAACCCTACCAAATTAATGATCATGAAAATTATATTTATTTCCCTTTTATGCTTAAGTATTTTTTCTGCTATTCATTGTAATGATGCAAAGGGGCAAATTGTAATTGGTACAATTGAAAAAAATGCAGATGGCAGTTATAACCCTGCTTCTGCAAAATTTACAGTGGATATGAAACCCTACCTGGAAACCTGGAAAAACAAACTAAAAAAACTTGCCCGTATTGATGCTTATTTTAAAAGCGTGGAATTGGGTATTTACGAAGGTTCTACTTTTTTAAGGGCAAAAAGTGAGGGCTATGTTTCTTCAACCAATATTAATATAGAAGGCAACAATATTGTAATTTTAAAAGCTACTACTGGTGCATCTTGCACCAGCAAGTGCTGCTCCAGTTCTACTACCGAATGTATATTATTAATGGGTGGTACTTGTACTAAATGCTCTTGTAAAGATTGTGTGAGAACACAAAGTGCCTCTTCATTTTTGCTGGAAGAAGAATAATTGTTTGTTATGCGGATGTTTACTTTTATAGTATTGCAGCAGGTTGTACACTATCTGTAATTCCAGGTACTATATAATCTTCAGCTTCTATTGGGATAGTTTTGATAACCCTTTACTTCATCTTAATTTATCTTGAAAAACTAAATAATTTAGTTTCAATACCGTTAAAACACCCCCCTTAAATTGGGTGAAAAAACGGTTGTTTTAGATAACCCGGCATAATAGCTTTGTGAAAAGAAATAAAAAACAACAACTTATACCTATAAAACGAGATATGGCGACAAAGCAATTTGTCGCCTTTCTAATTTTAATAAAATGGTTCTATTAATAAATAAACCAACACACCGCTTACGGCTACATAAAACCAAACCGGCCAGGTAACTCTTGCCAGCTTTTTATGTTTTTCATATTCGCAGGTGAGGGCACGGTAAGCGGTAAATAAAATTAAAGGAAGTATAATACCCGCCAAAGGGATGTGCGTTAACAACAGGCCGTAATAAACCACCATTATAAAACCTGCACTTTGTTTTTCTGCTTCACCTATCACATTATCATGGTTAAGGTCGCCAAATTTTGTAGGATTCGTAAGTAAATGATGGGCAATATAACTCAGTAAAAACAATACCGAAAGCAATATAGCCGCAAGCATTAATTTTTTATGCAGTAAATAATTTTTACTCCTTACAGCCCATAAAGCGGCAATTAATAATACCGATACTGTTGCATTAATAATTGCATTTATAGTGGCAAAAATCCTGGGGTCAAAGGGCAGATTTAGTTTTACTGTAGTTTTACTTAAAAACAAAATGGCCACAAAAACCACAATAGATACAATGGCAATAAACCATTTTGCCTTTTTATCGTTTTTTTGTAAAACAGGTTGCAGCATTTTAGTTATTGGGTTTACGTTTGCTTATAATAATAGTAATAACAATACCTATTACCACTCCAAAAATTATTATGGGAAGTATAGGGATAAAATTGCGGAAAAATGATGGGCTGTTTTTCCCTTTTTCCAGCATCAAAATTGGAATATCCCTGGCCAGTTGTGCAAGCTTTACCGTATCAAATCCATTATACCATCCACGGATAACCCTGCTGCTATCCAGCAAAAAAAAATTTTCGGTATGGATAAACGCTGTGTCCACATTGGTATCGGCAATACTTGCTTTCATTTCGGTAAAAGCAAAATCATAAATATCTTTTTTATTGCCGGTTACAAACCACCAGTTGTCCTGGTTGGCATTAAACTTATTGGCAAAATTCCTTAGTTGCGGCACGCTGTCGCTTTCGGGATCTACAGAAACCGAAATGAATTGAACAATGGAATCGTTTTTGGCAAAGGAATGTTGCAGCCGCTTCATGTTTAAGGTAAGCGCTGGGCAAATAGTTGGGCAGCGGGTAAAGAAAAAATTGAGTACAATAATTTTTCCTTTGGCTTCACTGAGTGATACATGCTGGTCGTTTTGATTGGTAAACGAAATATCCTTTACCTGGTGCCAAATAGTATCAGTAGTGCGTTTCCCAGCTTTATCAACTACGGCCACACTATCAAAAAAATAGCGACGGGGCATGTTCACGGCATTCTTACTAAAATCTTTTACTAGTAAAAAGCCAATAAATGGAATGAGTAAAGCAATAATTAATGCCAGGAGTGCTGTTTTATTCATATCTGGCGCAAAGTTCGCATTAAATGATTAATGCACCATACTAAATTGGCTTCTTTTCTACATAAAAAAAAGCCATTATGCAATGCAATGGCTTATCTAAAATGAATTTAATATAACTATGGTTTTTCGTGTTGCTGTATAGCGGGTGTTGCCTGCTGCAGCTGCTCAGTTTTATATTCCCTGCTACCTGCATTGGTATTTTTCATGTTCTTCCAGCTTTCGCCTTCCCATAAAAAGGAAATAATAAACCATACGAATAACATTACAGGAATAATAATTGTGGTGATAAAATTTTTTACTTCATCTCCCAGGTGCATAAATACCGAAACAATGTAGTAAGCTTTTAAAAGCGTCAAAATACATATAACCCCTTTTACAAATAATATGAGATGATAATTTACAACCGGGTCACCATACCAGTGGCGGGCAAGGCCAAAGCCAAGTAAGAGTTCGATAAGTGTTATTACAGAGAGTATACCCATAACCACCCAAATGCGGCGTGTACTACCATGGTGCTCTGGCTGCAGGGTTACTTCTGAAAAGGATTGATGTTGTGTTGACATATCTTTTTAAAAATATTAATTTTTAATTAAATCAGGTAAAAACAAAGGAATACAAATACCCAAACCAAATCTACAAAGTGCCAGTATAGGCCGGCCTTTTCTATCATTTCGTAATGGCCACGCTGGTCAAAATGGCCAAGCCTTGTTTTAATAAGCATTATAATATTTACTACCACACCACTAAAAACGTGGAATCCATGAAAGCCTGTTATTCCAAAAAAATAACCCCCAAATGCTACTGGTCCCAGTGTATTTACATGCTCTCCGGCCTCAACAGCAAGTTTTGCAACTACGTCATGCGGTACAGCCGGGCCCCATGGGTTGTGAGAAACGGTGGTTCCAATTGTTTGAAGAGCGCCATCTACTAATACTTTGTGTTCGCCGGTTATTAAGTGTGTCCATTCCCAAGCCTGGCAACCTAAAAATGCCAGCCCACCCAATATGGTTAGAATCATATATTTTTCTACCCCTTTGCGGTTCATGTGCCGGCCTTCATGAACGGCCAATACCATGGTTACCGAGCTGGCAATTAAAATAAAGGTCATTAAACTTACAAAGGCAAGCGGAAGATCCTGGTGGCCAAAGCCCGGGAAGGCATTAAAAATATGGTTGGGGTCGGGCCAGTAGTTGGCGCTAAACCTTATGGTTCCATAGCTAATAAGAAAAGCGCCAAAGGTAAAGGTATCGCTAATGAGGAAATACCACATCATTACTTTACCATAACCAATATTGAAGGGGCTTCTACCGCCGCTCCACCATTTTGTTCCTGTCGGAATAGCTGATGTTGACATATTCTATTCTTTAATATAGTTGGAAAAACTTCTTTCTCCTTTTTATTTTATAATCGCCAATTTTTCTATTTTATCATTAATAGAAAAATCAATAAATAAATCCAAAGTATATCTACAAAATGCCAGTATGTGCTTACTAATTGCACCGGCACCCTGTTGTAATTTTTTACTTTGCTGCCCAAAGCTTTGATAAACGTTAGCAATAAGGCTACAACACCTCCAAAAACATGTACCGCATGAATACCAATAATCACATACAAAAACTGGTAAGAAATATTAGCGCTTAAAGTATGACCTTTTGCCCACATTTCTTTAAATCCTATTATTTGCAAAACAATAAAGAGCAAACCCATTACAAATGTTGCTGCCATAAGCAATCGGTAACGGTTCATTTGCCTGGAATTAAAAGCCTGTAATGCAAGCCAGATAGTAAAGCTGCTCAACACAATTACCACGGTACTTATCCAAAAAGCATTGGGTAATTCAAAACTCACCCAATCTGCCTGGTTGCGTTTTATGATAAATGCACTGGTAAACCCGGCAAACATCATCATTATACTTCCTATAGCCATCCACATATTAAACTTATGCGGATGAATTTTATTTCGTTGTTCCATTGCCACAATACTCATATCATAAATTCTTTTTCAAAAACTGTTTCATTGTTTCTACGTCCCGGCTTTATCTGCATATAAACTCAAAAATACAATCATCAAATAAAAATAAGAACTGAACATTACTTTTCTTGCGGCTGCGGCGTTCATTTTTACATAAAGCATTACACTCACAAACAACATCCACAAATTACAACCAATAATAATCCACATACTTGCCGCCCCGCTAATATTATAATAATAAGGCAAAATGCCTACAGGTATCATTAGTGTACTGTACATTACGGTTTGAAGGGCCGTAAACTTTGTAGGTCCTTTATCGCTGGGCAAAAGTTTAAAACCTGCTTTTGTATAATCCTGATGCGCTAGCCATGCAATTGCCCAAAAATGGGGAAACTGCCATATAAACTGCATAGCAAATAACACCCAGCCTCCTGCCCACGTATTATTTCCGCCATCTGAAAACCCCGCAACCCATCCAATTAAACAGGGCAATGCACCGGGAACCCCACCTACAAGAACTGCAATTGAGCTTACTGTTTTTAATGGCGTATAAATAAACCCGTACAAAAAAAGGCTAAACAGCCCCAGCAAAGCGCTTTGATAATTAAAAAAATACCAAAGCATACCCACACCCAGCGCTCCTGTAATCCCGGCAAAAACATAAGCCTCGGTTTGCGACATTCTGCCAGCAGCTACAGGTCTTTTAGCCGTACGCCTCATTACTGCATCTGTCTTTTTTTCCATGGCCTGGTTTATTGCATTGGCGCCACCTGTAACCAGCATGCCTGCAACAAAAAATAAAAGAACTTGTATAAAATCAAAACGAACAACATTGGGCGACAGCAGGTAACAAAATACTGAGCTGAACACCACCAGGAAACTCAATGTGAACTTGATTAACAAAAAATAATCTTTCACTTTACTGAATTTCTCCTGGGGTTCGTCTGTTTTACTTTCTTTCAACATTCCACTCAATTAATGCCTATTGAATGAATAAGCATTGTACAACTTTTTATTATTTTTTAGCAATTCCGTCTACCCGGCATTTACAAAAAATATTAGTGATGGCTTTCATTAGGGCCAATAGGCTCAGTTTGCGGGATATACTCCCTGCCATCTTTTGAATAATCATAAGGCCAGCGATGAACTTCCGGAATTTCACCGGGCCAGTTTCCATGGCCGGGATTAATTGGGGTTGTCCATTCCAGTGTTGTGGCATGCCATGGGTTGGTAGTTTTTTCCCTGCGGCCCCTGTACATACTGTAAAAGAAATTTAACACAAAAAGTAATTGCGCTAAAAACACAATAATAGCCACTACACTTATAAACTCATTTAAGCCGTTAAACATTTTAAAAGATTCCCAGCTGGAGTAATCATAATAACGCCTTGGCATACCGGCAAACCCTTCGTAATGCATGGGCCAGAAAATGAGATAGGCGCCAATTAATGTAACCCAAAAATGGATAAACGCCATTGGATGATTCATGTGGCGGCCAAAAAATTTGGGGAACCAGTGATATACCCCTGCAAACATTCCAAAAAATGCAGATACTCCCATTACAATGTGAAAGTGTGCAATATTAAAGTAAGTATCATGCAAATGAATATCTAACGAGGCATTACCGAGAAATATACCCGTTAAACCGCCGCTTATAAACATACTAACAAAGCCTATTGCAAACAACATGGCAGGAGTAAAGCGTATATTTCCCCGCCACAAAGTGGTAAGCCAGTTAAACACTTTAATGGCAGAAGGTACAGCAATTAATAGAGTAAGCAATACAAATATACCGCCCAGGAACGGATTAAGGCCTGTTACAAACATATGGTGCGCCCATACCAAAAGAGATAAGATACAAATTACAAACAATGAGCCCACCATGGCCAGGTATCCAAAAATCGGCTTTCGGCTGTTTACCGATAATACTTCCGAAACGATACCCATGGAAGGTAAGATAATAATATACACTTCGGGGTGGCCAAGGAACCAGAAAAGATGCTGGTATAAAATAGCGCTTCCACCTTCATTAGGAAGTATTTTACCAGCAACTACTATATCGCTCAGGAAAAAGCTGGTTCCCAGGTTGCGATCAAATAATAACAATATTGCTGCGCTTAATAAAACGGGGAAACTTAAAATTCCCAAAATTGCGGTAAATAATAAAGCCCAAATAGTAAGCGGCAGCCTTGTCATAGACATACCTTTGGTACGCAAATTTAAAATAGTGGTTACATAATTTAACCCTGCCATTAATTGAGAAATGATAAAAAGGGCCATACTAATCAACCACAAATCCATCCCAATTTTACTGCCGTCCATAGCATCACCCAGTGCACTAAGCGGTGGATAAACCGTCCACCCGCCACTTGCCGGGCCGGTTTGTACAAATAGTGAAGAAACCATTACCACAGATGCCAGGAAAAATATCCAGTAGCTTAGCATGTTAAGAAATGGAGAAGCCATATCCCTTGCGCCAATTTGAAGGGGTATTAATAAGTTAGCAAAGGTTCCACTTAGCCCTGCGGTTAATACAAAAAATATAAGAATAGTACCATGCATGGTAACCAGTGCATAATAAAATTCGGGGTCAAGCCTTCCTCCGGGTGCCCATTTTCCTAAAAAACTTTCTAGTATGGGAAATGTTTGTTCGGGGAAGCCGAGTTGTAATCGAAAAATAACGGAAAAAAGCCCGCCAATAAATGCCCATACAATACCGGTTACCAAATATTGTTTAGCAATCATTTTATGATCCTGGCTAAAGATATATTTTGTAAGGAAGGTTTCATGGTGGTGCTGCCCGGAATGGGCCTCATGGCCATGCTGTATATGAATATCGGTTGATGTTGCTATGCTGCTCATATCTTTATTATTTGCCTAATGAGGAAATAAATTTTTATTAATTAGCTTTTGCCAATGGGGTTTTAATGGTGTCGGCCTGGGCTGCCGTACTGTCTGCCGTAATATTTTTAAAAATCGTTTTGTATTCGGGCGACTGTAGCGAAAGCCAGGTTTTATATTTAATATCCGATTCCACAACAATTACACCACGCATAGAAAAGTGGCCTTTTCCGCACATTTGATCGCAACTGATTTCGTACACAAAATTGGGGTTGCCTGTTCTTTCTTTCATTTCGGCAGTAGTGTATTTTGGCGTAAACCATAAGGTAGTAGGAATTCCGGGAACCGCATCCATTTTCATCCTAAAATGAGCGAGCCCTACGTTATGAATTACATCCTGCGAATGGATTACTAGTTTTACCGGTACACCTACAGGAAGGTGCATTTCCGAAGAGCGGATATCATCGTGGCTTGCCGGGTCTTCAAAATCTACGGCAAGTGTATTACCCGATGGATTATTATACAGCTTAAAATTCTTTTTGCCAAACACATTATCCTTTCCCGGGTAACGTATATCCCAACCAAATTGATGCCCAGTAATTTCAACTACGATTGCATCTTTGGGCGGATCGCCAGTTATTTTAAACCAAAACCGTAAACCAAATACTACCAAAATGGTAAGCGTAATAGCCGGCACTGTCGTCCATATTAATTCAAGCGTACTATTGTGCGGATAATAAAAAGCGGTTCTTTTTTCTTTCTCCTGGTAGCGGTAAGAAAACCAAAAAAGAACGATTTGTGTTATAAAAAATACAATTCCGGTTATGATAATGGTAACCATCATCATTTTATCAATAGTTTCTCCTTCTACCGAAGCAGAACCTTGTGGAAAGAGCGTTTTGGGATAGTATAAATGATTGCAATACCAAACGCCAATGAGCCCAAGTATCAAAAAACCAAAGAGCAGAGAGGCGCTTAATTTATTCGTTTGCTTGCGTGAAGTTTCCTCACCTTTTAAAATACTTAAATATTCGCTTGCTTTCGAAACCTGGAAGATTACGATAAAAATAATTATGGAAATGGCTACTATAAAAAACTCCTTCATTGTATAAATTTTAATGCCTCTTTAATTTTTTTGCCGGGCTTTATATTTTCACTACTATTTTTTTTAATATTTTCTTTTGTACAAAGTTACAACAAATCAATGCTAATGCCCGCTACCACTATGTATGGTGAATCATACTTTCTTTTAAATAAGGATGGTTTGCCGCTAACAAAGAATTTTTACTTATATATCTTCCTACTCCCCACATTATTATACCTATAAATAATGCGGCAATACCAAATTCAAAAAAATTCATTTGTGCATGTTCATGTAATGCACCGGGCATCACCATTTGGTAAAAATCTATCCAATGCCCAAATACAATTAGTATAGACATGAACATCATTGACGTCCAGTTTCTCTTTGGCGATTTTTTCATCATTAATAATAAGGGAAGCAGGAAATTCAATATCAGGTTTAGGAAGAAAAGCCCCCTGTATGGTCCGCCTTTTTCTGCAGTGCCAATACGGTCAATAAAATAGCGGGTTTCTTCTGGTTGGTTACTATACCATATCAACATGTATTGAGAAAACCACAGGTAAGCCCAAAAGATGGAGAAGGCAAACATGAATTTTCCTAAATCGTGTAAATGTTCGTCATTTACATACTCCAGTTGCCCCTGGTTTTTGAGATAAATAACAAATATGGCAATTAAAGAAAGACCCGAAACAAATGTACTGGCAAATGTGTACCAGCTATACATGGTGCTATACCAGTGTGCATCAACACTCATTAACCACAGCCAGGGAATGGTAGAGGCTACAGTTAGAGTAAATACAATGGTAAATAAAGATGCCCAAACAGTATTTTTCCAAATCCATTTTTTTCCAGTTTCATAATCCATGTGACCTTCTTTATCGGTTTGCAGGCTCATGCTCCTCATTTTTTTACCAATTAGCGCCCAAAGGCCAATAGAGATTACTGAAAATATGAGGAAGAACCCCGGACTAAGGAAGCCTTTTTTTCCATAAAGGATTTTGTCATTATTTACAGCTTCTTTATCCAGCCAGTGATAAATATCTGTACGGTTTCCAAATATGAGTGCTATTAAAATTACCAAAGTTATTAATCCTAAAATAGGTACAAGGCTGGAAATGGCTTCTGGTATGCGACGTAGCGATACCTGCCAACCGCCATGGGCCATTGTAGTAATACAAATAAAAAACATTGAGGTATTTACCACCAGCAACCAATAAACACTGTTTTGCAATAATACGGCCCAAAACCTGGTGCTGTTAATATTTTCACCATGGCCTGCATGTTCAAAAGGGTGATACATTATAAATCCCCAAAGCAATGCCGCAAGGCCTACAACCAGTAGCCCTAGTGTCCATTTTTTATATGTTCCCGGTAACTCGAAATGATGGTTCATTTAAAAAAATGTTTTTGTTTTTATTGTTTAGTGGTGCTGTCAGTGCCTGCCGTTGTGGTTGCTGGCGCTGCTATTGTACCTTGTAAAGTGCGTATATATTTAATAATCTGCCATCTTTCCCTGGGTGTAAGTTGCGATGCGTAGCTGCCCATATTGTTCTTACCATATTCAACTGAATGATACATGGTGCCATCTGCCATGGCTTTATATACATCGCTGGTTAAATTAGCCACACCAGGTACTTTTTCTGCAATGGGCCCATCGCCTTTACCTTTTGCACCGTGGCAAATTGCACAATTGATATTATACAACCTTCCAGCCTCTGCCATTTCGTATTTTGAAACAGAATCTATAGGGTTCTTAACTGATGCGCTTTGAGCATATCCGGCACTGTCGTGTGGTAAAGTATAAATAAATAAATCACCTCTTTTTACCGTGCCCGTAACAGGAAGGCTGTTATAGTAAATTTTACTTCCTTTATTGTGTTTATCCGAAGTAAATTTATTGCTATCCAGCACTGCATAAGCATCGTAAGCCACACTATATGCCATATCGGGCATATAGGCTATGCCTGGTGAACGCCTTGGGCCGCAACTAATTAAAGTAGCGCCAAAGGCAATAATTATTGCGGCTGCTGTTACATTTTTTTTCATTCTTTTATAAAGTACTTTAAACGTAATATTTAATAAGAATAATAATTTTAGCTGTTGGCGGTATTGTATAATTTTTGCTCTTTGTTATAGGTACCAATCCACCAGCCGGTTTCTGCTACTTGCACATTAATATTTTCAGCTCCTGCACTTTTCAAAAAATTTTGTAGATCTGCATCATTTGTTTTCTCGGTACATTCAATTGCCATTACAAAGGTATCGTCTGTTGCAGCAAGACTAAAATGATGTTTCTTTACAAAAGGAGCAAGTGTACATAAATAACAAAATGTAAGCACCATTCCAATTGCGGAAAACAATACTGTTAATTCAAAAATAATGGGAATCCAAGCAGGCAAAGAAAAGTGGGGTTTACCTCCAAAATTCAAGGGCCAGTCCAAAACTAAAATCCAGGTAATAAATCCAAATGCTGTAAGTGTACCCAAAGTGGCATAAATAAAACCTGCAGTGTGTATACTTGTTTCTCTTATTCCCATTGCATGGTCCAGCCCATGAACGGGGAATGGAGTATATACATCGTGTATTTTATATCCAGCTTTACGAACATTTTTTACAGCGGGAAAAAGCACTTTTTCATCAGAAAAAGAACCCACAACAAATTTTTTAATTCCTCCTGCCATTTATTAAAAATTTATTTCTACTAATTATATTTATTTCAATTCAGTAACCATCAAACTTCTTAATGTGCATGTTCTACTTTTTCAATATAAAACCGCTCTGCATCTAATTTTTCCATATCGGTCATTTTCACTTTGTAATTTTCGCCACTGGTTTTTAAAATAGATTTTATTTCTGCCACGGCAATAACCGGGAAGTATTTTGCAAAAAGGAAAAAGCAGGTAAAGAACAATCCAAATGTTCCCAAATAAAATCCAATTTCCCAAATAGATGGTGAGTAGTAAGTACTCCAACTGCTGGGTAAAAAATCCCTGTAAACTGAGGTAACGATAATCACAAATCTTTCGTACCACATACCAATATTTACAATGATGCTCATGAAGAAGGTGAAAGTAATATTCCTTCTTAATTTTTGGCTCCAGAATACCTGCGGAGATGCAACGTTACAGAACATCATAAGCCAGTAACTCCAGCCGTATGGTGAATTAATGTTTACCCTGTTTTCTTTAAACGCCCACCACTCGTATGGGTTTTGTCCATACCATGCAATAAACAATTCAGTTAAATAAGCACAGCCTACAATACTGCCTGTTAATACAATTACTTTATTCATTGCTTCAATATGGCCCAGGGTAATATAATCCTGCAGGTTCATTACTTTGCGTACAACAATTAATAAGGTTTGTACCATAGCAAAGCCAGAAAAGATAGCACCGGCAACAAAATAAGGTGGGAAAATTGTAGTATGCCAGCCTGGTACAATTGAAGTTGCAAAGTCAAAAGATACTATTGTATGCACAGAGAGTACAAGCGGTGTACTTAGGCCTGCTAAAACCAAGGAAAGCGATTCGTGCCTTTGCCAATGTTTAGTGCTACCCGTCCATCCAAAAGCAACAATACCATAAAAGAATTTACGGAATTTAGTTTTTGCCCGGTCTCTTACTGTAGCCAGGTCGGGAATTAAGCCGGAGTACCAAAACAGTAAGGATACAGTGAAATAAGTAGATATGGCAAATACGTCCCAAAGAAGGGGAGAATTAAAGTTTACCCAAAGTGGCCCACGGGTATTGGGGTAAGGAAATACAAACGGCGCCATCCACACACGGCCCATATGCCATATTGGGAACTGACCTGCACACATTACGGCAAAAATTGTCATGGCTTCTGCGGCACGGTTTACGCCTGTGCGCCAACCCTGACGGAACAATAAAAGTATTGCAGAAATAAGCGTACCAGCATGACCAATACCTACCCACCATACAAAGTTGGTAATATCCCAACCCCATCCAATGGTTTTGTTCAGGTTCCACTGGCCAATACCATACGCCACATCCCGGTAAACACTGTATACACCAAATATGAGCAAGGCCACACTAAGATAAAATCCGATATACCAAAGTACGCTGGGTTTTGCTTCTATTGGGCCGATAATATCTTCGGTTATCTGGTGATAATTTTTATCGCCATCTACAAGTGGCTCCCTGGTTTGTGATTCGTATTTGAGTAATGACATAGTTTTATTTATATTAACTACAAACTACTGGTTTTGTTTTTCTCTTGTTTATATTAGTGCTGTACCGGTGTACTTTTATTCTTTTCTCCTTCTTTATGAGCTGCTAATCCTGCGTGTTCATCTTGTACTGGAAAGCTAACTTCCCTGTCGGTATTTCTTACCTTGGCCAGGTAACTCACATTGGGCAGTACGTGCAGGTGCTCCATTACATAAAATGTACGGGTTGCATCTGTTCTTACTTTGCTGATATCGCTTGCCGGGTCGTTTACATTACCAAAAGTAATGCTATGGCTTGGGCAGGCTTGTGCACACGCAACTTTTACATTACGCACCAGTGATGAATCCTGCTGCTTTTTGGCTTCCAGTTTACTTTCCTGTAAGCGTTGTACACAGAAAGAACATTTTTCAATTACCCCACGGCTGCGTACTGTAACATCGGGGTTCAACACCATTCTTGGTAAATCATCGTTCATTGCAAATACCACTTCATCAAGGTCTGCTCCACGGAGGGGCTCCTGGTTATTAGGGAAACTATCGGCTCCATTATAATCAAGCCAGTTGAATCTGCGCACTTTATAAGGGCAGTTATTGGCACAATACCTTGTGCCAATACAACGGTTATAAGTCATTTGATTAAGGCCTTCGCTGCTATGGTTTGTTGCTGCTACCGGGCATACATTTTCGCAAGGCGCATTATCGCAATGCTGACAAAGCATAGGCTGAAAAAACACATCAGGGTTTTCTTTATCGCCGGCAAAATAGCGGTCAATACGCAGCCAGTGCATTTCATGGGCACGCTGTACTTGTATTTTACCTACTACACTCACATTATTTTCTGCAGTACAGGCTACAACGCAAGCGGAACATCCTGTGCAGGTATTGAGGTCAATACTCATTCCCCATTTTATGCCGGGCTTGTCGTAATACGGATAAATTGTAGCATCCTTTACGTAATCTGAGTATCCTTCAGGAATCAATATTGATCTTTCATGAACAGCTTCTTCTAAAAGCGATTCAGGATTTTTAATATATTCTTTTAAACTTGTTTCATAAATCACCGGACGGTTTTCGGTAAAGCCGTGCACCTGTGTTTGCGCCAGTGGATAAGCAGATGCCGAAGATTTTTCTACAGTTGCTATTGCATCATATTGTATGCTCTGCCCATCAAAACCGGTGAATACAAATGCGTTTTTACCTGATTTATAAGCAGCACGACCAATGCGGTCATAATTTACTGCATCGCCTTCTGCCCGGCTTTGCCTTCCGTAACCCAAAGCTATGGCTACCGTACTTTTTTCAATACCTGGAATTATCATTACTGGTAACTCCATTGTGCGTCCGTTTACCGTAACTTTCACTACGGGTTTTTCCGGGGTTACTTCATATTTATCTGCATCTCTCTGGCTATTCAACACATCAAGGCCTGTTAATTCTTTTGCCAATGACGGGCACATTAATGCGTAGTTGTCCCAGGTTACTTTTGAAACCGGGTCAGGCAATTCCTGCAACCAGGGATTGTTGGCCTGGCTACCGTTACCTACAGAAATTTTTTGATAAAGTACTACCTCATATTTTCCGGATTTAACTGAAGAAAGTTTTGAAACTGCTTCCGCCAGTTTTGCAGCACTATAAATTGCGCCGCCAATAGAAACAGCAGCCGGGGTAATTACGCCATCCTGCAATGCTTTTTCCCAATTATCGTTTCCACCAACCTTTCCAAGCCAATAGGATTTAAAATAATCGGAATAATTTGCTTGCGTACCAGAAACCGGCGCCACAGCAACCTTTAAACTATCGGTACCTGAAGCAGCAGATGCTATTACAGCACCTGTGAGCGCTAATAAAGAATCTTCAAATTGCCTGGTTTTAAACAAGGGGTTTATTACCGGTTGAATTAAACTGAAATTTCCGGTATGTGGTTCCGCATCGCCCCAGCTTTCCAGCCAGTGGTGAGCAGGAACAATATATTTACAAACTTCTGCAGTTTCATCAAGCGTACTGCTATAGGAAACACTTAAGGACAATTTTGCAATGGCATCACCCAATTTTTTCCCGTCAATATAAGAATAAACAGGGTTTACACCATATACCAATAAGCCGCCAATAGCGCCTTTATCAATATCATTTGTGAGCATTACAAATTCAGAATCCAACCCTTTGGCAACATTGTTGTTTACTGCCCAGTTAATTGTTGTACCATTTGCTCCAATCGCTTCATTTATGGCATTTACAACAAGCTGTATATTGGCATCGTTGCTTCCGCAAACCACTAATGCTTCTCCTTTTGCAGCACTAAGTGCTGTGGCTGCAGCTTCAATACCTTTAGCTAATTTAGCATCATTAATAGCCGGTGAGGTAACTGCACCGCCAAGTTTTGCCAGTAAAGCCAAAGCAATTGACCCAGTTTCAGAAGGTTTATGCATGTACCGATCGTCGGCATTGCTGCCGGTTAAACTTAGGTTACTTTCAAACTGTATATGCTTGCTAAGCGAAGGGTTTTCTTTTTTGATACGGCGGTTTTCTGCATATTGTGCCGTAAACTCCACCGGGCTCAGCCAGGTGCCCAAAAAGTCTGCACCCAAACTTACAATGGTTTTTGCTTTGTTAAACAAATAAGAAGGGATTGCTTTTTTACCATAACAGGCTTCATTTGCCATTAGCATACCACTATAGCTTATTGCATCATATTGCACATGCCTGCTTCCCGGATATTTTGCCAGGAATTTTGCAATAAGATCAAGTGTGGTTACAGAATTAATAGTAGCCGTAAGTAATACTATTGGCTTTCCTCCCAATGCAGCAATATTGCCGGCAATGAGTTTGTCCATTGCATCAAAACTGGTTACTTCTTTATATTCGTTATTTGATTTTTGAAGCGGGTGGCGAAGCCTTGTAGGATCATAAAGATCTAAAACGCTTGCCTGCACTTGTGCAGAGGTACCACCATTGGTTATTGGAGAAAGTTCATTTCCTTCAATTTTAATTGGCCGTCCTTCTCTTTGTTTCACCACAACACTTATTGCGGTACCACTATTTACAAAAGTACTTGCGTAATAATTGGCAATACCCGGTATTATTGTTTCGGGCCTGTTTAGAAAAGGTACCGTATGGCGAACCGGGGTTTTACAACTTGCAATGGCAGCTGCTGCGGTGCTAAAGCCAAGATATTTCAAAAAATCCCTGCGTGGGGTTTTAGATTCCAGCAGGCTTTCTTTTTGTAATTCTTCTATGGGCAGCAGGTCTTCATTAAACTCATGCTTTGCCGATTCACTGAACGATTCTGAATGATTAAAGTCACCAAAACTTTGCCAGTACTTTTTATTACTCATATTCTAATAATTCATTAAAATGATCCGGTATATCCGGATTAACTAATTAATAATGACATTTTTGACATTCGGTTCCACCTATTGACTCTACCGTTACGCTATCCATCTTATGGTTCTTTATATCGTTATGAAACTTTTCATAAATACTGTAGAATTTATTGCCTTCTCCGGTTTCTTTATTAAAGAAATCTACCTTGGTTTCCCTATGGCAATTTATACACCAACCCATGCTTAAATCACTAAACTGCTTTACTTCGGGCATTTCCTGGATATTGCCATGGCAGGTTTGGCATTGTTGCTTCCCTACTTTTACGTGCTGACTATGATTAAAATAAACATGATCGGGCATGTTATGCACTTTTACCCATTCTATTGGCTTTGCACCATCGGGTATACCGTCTCCGTCGTTATCAGGTTTGTAGGCTTTTACATCGGGGTTCCAGCCGGCATAAGCATACAATTTTTTTATTTCATCTGTTCCGTTTACTGCTGTACCATCCGCTCTCTTCAACTCTAACTTTCCGGTATATTCAGATACAGCCATGTGGCAGTTCATACAAACATTAACGGTGGGTATTCCTGCCTGTCTGCTATCTTGTGCGCCTCCATGGCAATATAAGCAGCTTATTTGATTGATGCCGGCATGTACTTCATGCGAATAGAAAATGGGTTGCTCGGGTTGATAATCTTTTTGCCTGCCAAGGCCAACATAAGTATTCACCAAAAAATATCCTGCTACGGCAAATAAAGCCAGTATTAAAGTCATCATATAAGCCTTGTTCCTAAAAAACGGGAGTGGCTTGCTCCTTTCTATCCCTATTTCTTTATCGGAAAAATCACGCAGCTTACGGTTTATTTGAAATAATACAAGCGCTACAATGGCTAATATTAAAGTAAGGATGCCATAAAGAAGGGAATTATCCGATGACTTTGCAGCGCCGGCTATTGTATCGCCACCCGGGGTTTCGGTAGGTACCGCAAAATCATCAACGTATTTTAAAATGGCATCTATTTCTTCATTCTTAAGCGCAGGAAAAGCCGTCATTGTAGTGGGCTTCCATTTGTTAAACAACTCTTTTGCAAAAGGATCTTTTGCAATCATTGCAGCAGGATTATGTATCCAATCGTAAATCCAGTTTCCTTCAGGAACCCTGTCTTTCCAGCCTTTTAATGCAGGCCCCGCAAAGTCTTTATCTACTTTATGGCAACTGGCACAGTTGGCTTTAAACAGAGCTTCACCATTTTGTGCAAAAGCCCAGTTACTACTAAAAAAACAAACAAGAAAGAATATACTTGTTAAGATATTGTGAATGATTTTTCTATGTCGGCCCATACAGTTAAAGTCTTGTGTGGAAAATCCTTATACGGTTGCAAAAATAAGGTAGTAGGGTTATAATATATCAACATTGTTAAAAAAAATTTTCCTTATCAGGGCTGTATTTCAGCGAATTGTGATTTATTGTATATTATAATTGTCATGAAAATGTAAGTATTTATGCTATTGGAAGAAAGTATTAAATGGCTGGTTTTTTTTAAAAAAAATGAAGCACTTTTGCGCATGTTTAAAAAATTACAACACAAATGGAAGGTAAATGGATGGCGATTAATACTCATTTTGTTGGGATTTACCATTGGAGGCAGTTTATGTGGCTGGCTGGGTCGTAAAATTTTATTATTAACAGGTATGGAAAAAGGGGTTTGGTGGGTTATAGCCTATATAATATTAGTTACGCTTCTTTGGCCGCCCTGTGTTTTACTGGTGAGTGTATTTTTAGGTCAGTTTTCATTTTTTAAAAAATATATTTCAAAAATCTTTAACCGGATAGGCGGAAGAAAAGAAAAAAATGGGTGAGCCCGTTAATATAGCCATTTTTGCCAGTGGCGCAGGCAGTAATGCCGCCCGGATTATTGAATACTTTTGCGGTAACGCTGCAATAAAAATTTCTTTAATCGCCAGTAATGTACCTGCTGCCGGGGTATTAACCATTGCAGCCAGGAATAATATAGATACCTTATTAATAAATAGAGAAAATTTTTTTAAAGCTGATGCATACCTGCCTGTTTTAGAAAAATATAAAATAAGCTGGATTGTATTGGCCGGGTTTTTATGGAAAATCCCCTCAAAATTAATTGCTGCCTATCCGCAGCGCATCATCAATATACATCCTGCGCTTTTGCCCGGGCATGGCGGCAAAGGAATGTATGGGCATTTTGTACACGAAGCCGTAATAACAAATGGCGATACGGAAAGCGGCATCAGCATACATTTTGTAGATGAATTATACGATCATGGTAAAATAATTTTTCAGGCAAAATGCCCTGTTGACAAAAACGATACTGCGGATAGCCTTGCAAAAAAAGTGCAGCAACTAGAGCATACTTATTTTGCCCCCGAAATTCAAAAACTCATTTTGCAAAATTGCAGTTAAAAAAATGGATGCTGCTTTTGTTTTGAAAAATCCTGTTTATTATTGACAGCTAAAACCCAAATCATTGCGCCTTTTTTTCTTATTAATTCTTACTGCCTGTTTAAAGCCTGCCACATGCCAGCAAATACTTTACGGCCGTGTGTTTGATAAGAGTAAAATTAATTTTGTAGAAAATGCAAGGGTAATAAGTACGGGAGGAAAAATGGCCTTAACAGACTCTATGGGAAGGTACAGCATTACCGTGATGACTGGGGACTCTGTTTTTTTTGTGTACCAAAATAAGCCCACACAAAAATTTGCCGTAAACGCAATTAACAACTTCGATAATTTTAATGTATCGCTACACATTTATGTTTCATCTAAATACAGCCTGCTAAAAGAAGTAGTGGTGGAATCCAAAACCCATAGGCAGGATTCTATTGAAAACAGGCAACAATATGCAAGCGTTTTTAATTTTCAAAAACCTGGCCTGGTAAGCGGTACAGGTGTTGACGGAACGGTTGGCTTTGATGCCAATGAAATCATCAATACCTTTAGGTTCAGGCGCAACAAAAGGATAAAAGCCTTTCAACACCGGCTGGAAAAAGAAGAAGAAGAAAAATACGTTAACTACCGTTTTAGTAAAATATTTGTGGGCCGCATCACCCGTTTACAATCCCCTGCATTGGACAGTTTTTTAGTAAAGTACCGGCCCGGTTTTGAGTTTACTTCACAAAGCAGTGTACTTGAGTTTAACCAATATGTGCTGGATGCCAGCTACCAGTTTAGAAAGATTTACCGGGTACAGAAAAAAAATTAAGTTTATTATTGGTTTCCAAAACTAATTACCAAAAAAAAAATTTAACCCTGCTGCAGTTTAATTTATTTTTATGGAATGAAACCATTAATACTTTTTGTTTTTACTCTATGCAGCTATGTGCTTGCATTTACCCAGCCCGATACCACTCAAAAAATAATTGCCGGAAGAGCCAACAGCTTTATTCAGCAACAAAAACCTTATGTAGTATTAATTTCCATAGATGGGTTCCGGTATGATTATGCAGAAAAATTTGATGCAGTAAATATAAAAGCGCTCAGCATAAATGCAGTAAAAGCTGCATCCATGATCCCGTCTTATCCTTCACTTACTTTTCCCAATCATTATACCATTGCTACTGGCTTGTATCCATCTCACCATGGCCTGGTAGGTAATTTTTATTACAACCGCATGAAAAAGGAAAGTTATGGCATGAAAACAGAACGCATTGTAAAAGATGGAAGCTGGTATGGTGGTACGCCTATTTGGGTATTGGCAGAAGAGCAACAAATGCTAAGTGCAAGCTTTTATTGGGTAGGATCCGAAGCAAATATTAAAGGCATTTATCCTACATACTATTATTCTTACAATGAAGATATACCGAATAAACGCCGGATTGAAATTATTAAAGATTGGTTGCAACTGCCTGCAGAAAAAAGGCCACACTTAATTACCGTTTATTTTCCCGAAGTAGATCATGCAGGCCACAAGTATGGACCCGATGCCAAGCAAACAGCCGATGCGGTAAAGCAGGTTGACTCTGTAATTGGCAGGTTAAATGAAGTGGTAAAAAGCACTGGCTTGCCTGTAAATTTTATTCTTGTATCTGATCATGGTATGACAAAAATAGATACGGAAAACACAATTAAATTGCCCGATGTTGTGGACACTTCAAAGTTTATTATTCCCCGAGGGGCAGAACTACTGATGCTTTACGCTAAGAATAAAAAAGATGTAAAAAAAACCTACAAACAATTAAAGGCTACCCAAAAGGATTTTACAGTTTATCGTCCAAATAAAATGTCAGCAATACTGCGTTTTTCTACAAAAGATGACTGGCAACAGCATATTGGTGATTTATTACTTATACCCAACTGGCCAAAAATTTTTTATGCCGGAAATAAAAAACCTTCGCCCGGTGCACATGGATACAACCCTTATTTAGTAAAAGATATGCATGCCATATTTTACGCATGGGGGCCGGCATTTAAAAATAACTTAACCGTACCTTCTTTTGAAAATGTAAATGTTTATCCAGTAATTACCTCTATACTTGGCTTAAATATTAATGAGCCCATTGATGGTACTTTTAAAATTGCCAAAGAAATACTGTATTAATATAAGTATATTTTTATTGCCAATACGTAAAATAGCGAATAGCCTAAATTAATAAATATAATTTATTAATTTTCAAGTTAATGCTATTTATAAAATGAATACCCAACTTCCTGGGCCGGTTAATATGGCGGATCGTTCAGCAATTTTAGATATCCTTAGGGGATTTGCACTCCTCGGTGTATTGTTGGACAATCTTTTTGCATTTACCGGGTGGGGATTTATAACCCAGGTACAAAGGGAAGCATTGCCTACATGGCATGCCGATAAAATTGTGGGTATGCTCGAAAACGTATGGGTAAACGGAAAGTTTTACAGCTTGTTTTCTTTATTATTTGGAATTGGGTTTGCTATTATTTTAATAAAAAATGAACAAAAGGGCAATAACCCGTTAAAAGTATTTTACCGCAGGTTATTTTTTTTGTTTTTGTTTGGAATTATACACCTATTTTTTTTCTGGGAAGGCGATATTTTATGCCTTTATGCGCTACTGGGTTTTACACTGCCGTTGTTTAGAAAACTATCTGACAAAAAAATAATTTTTCTTGCAGGAGCGCTTTTACTTTCACCCATGCTTTTAGATATTTTCTACATATTATTTCATTACAACCCCGGATTATCTCTTGAGAATATTGCCCAAAAAATTGATAAGAAAAACGGAATACCTGCTGATAATTTTGGCAAATATTTATTTGAAAATAATGCAGGCTGGCAGGAGTGGAGAAACTGGCAGGCTACGGGCTATTTGTACCGGTACGCTTACATACTGGGCAGCAACCGCATCCCAAAAGTATTGGGTATGTTTTTACTTGGATTTTATGTAGGCAGAAAAATGATGTACCTGCATTTGGATGAATATATTTCTTTGTTTAAAAAATTGCGTTTTTGGGGTTTTATCATTGGTCTCCCATCAGCATTTGCCTGCTTTTATTTTGAAATTTTCCAAAAACATATTCCCAGCCCTGTGGGTTTACTGCACTCTTTATTTTATGCATTGAGTGTAGTGCCATTATGCCTGGCTTATACCTCAATTATTTGCCTTACTTGGGTAAAAAACAAAGGCCAGGGCAAGCTTACCATTTTTGCACCAATGGGCAGGATGGCGTTAACCAATTACTTAGCCCAAACTTTTATTGGGATTTTCGTTTTCTACGGGGTAGGTTTAGGCTTTGGTGGTAATATTGGGCCTTCGGTTTATATTCCCATTGGCATTGGAATATACCTGCTGCAAATGCTGTATAGCAATATATGGTTTTGGTATTTTTATTATGGGCCTTTTGAATGGGTTTGGCGCATGGTAACTTATGGAAAGCCACTCAAAATGATTAAATCAAAAAATGACCTATTAAGTTTTTAGTGAGGCTGATTTTTTAGCAGGTATTTAAACAGGGTAAGAAAAGACAAATAAAGTTTTACCGCACGGCGGCTGCCGGATAGGAGCGGGAAGCCAAACGCAGTGTAGCTTACAGCGTATAGCCGGAACTAATACCGAGAGATGTACAGCAGCCCACAGCCCCAAATGCAGCATTCGTATATCTTTTGTACTCTAATAAAGTACCGCAAATAAATTTCAATTTTTCCCATTTAAACAGTTAAGGTACATTTGCCTATGAAAAAGTTATTTCTGTTAACCCTGGTTTGTTTTTCATCTGCTGTTTTTGCCCAGCAAAAATGGAACCTGCGTACCATTGTAGATTATGCTATGCGCAACAACCTGAATATACGCATGAGCAACCTGCAGGCAAAAAATGCCGAACTAATTTTTAAGCAAAGCAAATTATCTCAATACCCCAATGCCAGCTTTAGTACCAGCTTTAGCGCCAATAGCGGAAGCAACCAAAACCCGGTTACTTTTAGCCGCATTACAGAAACCTATTTATCATCGGGTATGCAACTGCAAAGCAGCGCCGATATTTTTAATTTTTACAGCAAGCGTAATACTATTGCCGCCAACCAATGGGAAGTGCAAGCGGCCCAGGCACAAACTGATAAACTGAAAAACGATATTGCCCTGAGCGCTGCAAATGCTTACCTGCAAATATTACTGGCCAACGAGCAATTGCAAATTGCCAGGGTACAGTTGCAGCAATCGCAATCGCAATTTACAACTATACGCAAGCAGGTAAAGGCGGGAGCTATGCCAGAACTCAATGCATCTCAGGCAGAAGCACAGGTAGCAATGGACAGCGCCAATTTTATTAATGCATCGGGTACTGTAAGCCAAAGTATTTTAAACCTAAAAGCATTTATGAATATAGATGCTGCTACTGCTTTTGAAGTAGAAACACCCGCAGTGGAACAAATTCCTGTAGAAACTTTTGCCGAACTGCAACCGCTGGATGTGTACAACTCTGCACTGGCCAACCAGCCGCAGCAACGCTACAATAGCTTTAAATTAAAAGCTGCAGAAAAAAATACCGCTTCTGCAAAGGGTTCTATGTATCCTTCTCTAAGCATTTTTGGTACATTGGGCAGCGGCTACAACAATAAATACCAAACTATTACGGGAATTAATACAACCATTAACGGCACATTGCCCATTGGCACCGTAAATGTAGGTGGTACAGATTATACGGTTTATACACCCAATGTGATGAACACTCCTTTGTATAAAAAACAAAATTATACCCACCAGCTTTCC
Organism: Chitinophagaceae bacterium; assembly: GCA_016699815.1. NCBI lineage: Bacteria > Pseudomonadati > Bacteroidota > Chitinophagia > Chitinophagales > Chitinophagaceae > Chitinophagaceae bacterium. Next base: position 1,419,483 of record CP065012.1, read on the forward strand.
GATAATTTCCGCCAAAGTGTTGGCTTAAGTTTAAGCGTGCCTATTTTTAACGGCGGCAGCCTGCGTAGCAATTACGAAAGGTCTAAACTAAATTATCAAAGCCTGCAATTGCAAAAAGATATTGACGACCAAAAATTAAAACAGGATATTTATGCGGCTTACAATGCGGCTTTTGTTGCATTACAAAAATTTAATGCAAGCAAAAAAACAGTGGAGAGCAATGAAAAAGCCTACGATTTTGCCCAAAAACGGTTTAAAGTAGGTATGCTAAGCACATTGGAGTTGCTTACGCAGCAAAATAATTTATTACAGGCAAAACTGGAATATAGTTTTAATCATTTTGATTATGTATTTAAAATTAAAGTGCTGGAATTTTATAAAGGCATTGGCTTAAAACTTTAATTTTTACAAGTAATTTTGAAGTTAAAAATTATTAATTCGTAGCAGAAAAGTAAATATATTATGAGTAAAACAGTTAAATGGGTTTTAATAGGCGGTGTATTATTATTGGCAGCTTTGGCGGTAATGGCCAAAATGGGTTTATTTGGAAAAAGCGAAGGCATAAAAGTTTCGGCGGAAAAAACAGCCAACCGTACCATTATTGAAGTGGTAAATGCCTCGGGAAAAATTTACCCGGAAGTAGAAGTAAAAGTAAGCCCTGATATTAGCGGAGAAATTACCGAACTCACCGTTGCCGAAGGCGACACAGTTAAAAAAGGCCAGTTGCTTGCCCGTATTTATGCAGATGCATATTCCATACAAAAAAACCAGGCCATTAGTGGCGTAGAGCAAAGCCAGGCACAGGTAGCCAACTCCGAAGCGGCATTGGGAAGTTTAAAAGCCCAGGTGGACCAGGCGAAAAAAACCTACGACATGCAAAAAAAATTGTATGACGAAAAAGTGATTAGCCAAAGTGAATTTAATATTGCCGATGCCAATTATAAAACTGCATTAGCCAATTATAATGCAGCAGTTGCAGGCATTAAAGGTACCAAGGCAAGTGTACAAAGCGCCAAGCAAAACCTGGCACGTGCCAATACCGATTTGGGCCGTACCATAATAACCGCACCTATGGATGGCGTAGTAAGTTTGCTGAATGTAAAAGCAGGAGAAAAAGTTGCAGGCAACAGCTTTAATGTAGGTACAGAAATATTGCGTATTGCCGATATGGATAAAATAGAAGTACAGGTAGATGTAGGTGAAAACGATATACCAAAAGTAAAACTTGGCGATAGCGCCATTGTTTTTGTAGATGCTTATAGTGATAGAAAATTTAAAGGTATTGTAACCCAAATTGCCAGTAGCAACAACGGAGCTTCTTCAAGTTCTCTTGCAGGCTCCGGTACAGATGTTACACAGTACAAGGTTTACATACGCATTTTAAAAACCAGCTATACCGATCTTTTGGCAAAAGGCAGTTTTCCATTCAGGCCGGGCATGAGCGCCAATGCCGATATACAAACCAGCAGGAGGGAAAACATAGTAAGCGTACCCATAAATGCCGTTACCACAAGAGAAAAACCCGACAGCCTGAAACCTAAACATTCCACCGCAGAAAACGATGATCTTGATATTGTGGTTTTTGTAACAGACAGTGCAAACACGGTAAAAAAAGTTTTGGTAAAAACCGGCATACAGGATATTAATTATATTGAAATTAAAAAAGGGCTTTCTGCAGGGCAAACGGTTATTAGCGGCCCTTACGATGTGGTAAGCAAAACCTTAAAAGAAAATGACAAGGTGAAAGTGGTAGACAAAAAAGAATTGTTTGAAATAAAAAACAATAAATAATCCCGCTTTACCATTTTAAAGAAATATTTTTTCTGCAGCTAAAATGCTTTCTGGTTTTCCTACATCCTGTAGAAGCCCATTGCTATGGTCGTAAGCCATAAGTTTTTGCTGGCCGCATAGCTTTAAGTATATATCAATAATAGAAAATTTGCCCTCATCTGTTATCATGGGCAACAAGCTGGTATCAATAATTTGTATGCCGCTAAATGCTTTTTTAATTCCGTTAAGTCCTTTTACCTGCCCGGTATTATCATTTTTCCATCCGCAAAGCATATGGCTATCGTTAAATAAAAGATAGCGGCTTGTTTTTCTTTCGGTAACTGCCAGCGTTGCCAAGGACTGCTGTTGGCAATGTTGTTCATACATTTTAGCAATATTTAAATCGGTCAAAATATCGGCGTTCATTAAAATAAAATGTTCAACGCCTTCAAAATAATGTGCAGCTCTTTTTAAACCGCCCCCAGTTTCCAGTACCGCATCGGTTTCATCGCTAAAACTAACCGATGAGCCCCAGCCATTATTTTCCGTTACCGCATCTATAATTTGTTCTGCAAAATGATGCACATTTATAATTACCTTATTTATTGCAAAGCCTTGCAGGTATTCTATATTACGCTGCAACAAAGATTTGCCATTTACCAGGGCCAAGGCCTTGGGATGCTTATCTGTCCAGGGCTTTAGCCTTGTGCCTAAACCTGCAGCGAGAATCATTGCTTTATGGATCATGGTTACATTTTAGTGAGCCAGTTTTTTTTATTGGTATGTGTTACCTGCATTTTTACTTTAAACTTATTTTTTAAGTGCCTTGCCAGCGCTTCAGCAGCATATACGCTCCTGTGCTGCCCGCCGGTGCAACCAAAATTTATTATAAGCGAGGCAAAGCCTCTTTTTATATAATCGGTTACGGAAATATCAATAAGGGTAAAAACGCTATTGAGAAAAACAGGCATTTGTGTTTGTTGTTCCAAAAAATCCTTTACCGGTTTATCCAGGCCGTTCAATGTTTTATATTCATCAAAGCGGCCGGGGTTTAAAATCCCCCGCATATCAAATACAAATCCGCCGCCATTTTCGGAGCTATCCAAAGGGATGCCTTTTTTATAAGAAAAGCTGTTGATGGTAACCAGCAACGGGGTTTCGGCTGTTGCCTGAAAAGGTGTGAATTGCTCTATAATTTCGTTGCTGGTGCAAATTTGCAACAGTTTATCCAGTTCGGGTAATTCTATTCCGGGGTTGTGGTTATTTAAAAATTCATTTAAATTTTTTAATGCAAGCGGTATGCTGGTTAAGAAATGTGCTTTGCGTTCAAATAATCCCCTGAAGCCGTATGCGCCCAACACCTGCAACAAACGAATAAGCACAAAACCATAATATTGTTTTTTAAATAAATCTGCATTTACTTTTTCACCTGTTTCGTTTTCAAAATACCCAATAAAATCAATCAGCAATTTTTCTTTCCAGGCATCGGGTAAGTTTGCCCTTGCCTGCCATAGCAATGAGGCAGCATCATATTGCGGCGCTCCCTTCATGCCACCCTGGTAATCAATAAAATTTACTTCATCGCTGGCGCCAATCATAATATTGCGTCCCTGGAAATCCCGGAACATAAAAGTTTGATATGCAGAGCCTGTTAAAAAATCACTCAATTTATTAAAGTCATTAAGCAGTTTTTGCTTGTCATAAGGCTTTGCTAAAGTATCCAGGAAATAATATTTAAAATACAGCAAATCGGCCAGTATGGCTTCTTTGCCAAACTCGCTATTGGTAAGGCAACGGGAAAAATCTACTTCCTTTTGAGCCTTTACCTGCAATGCTGCCAATTGCTTTAAACTTTTTTGATACAGTTTAAATACTTCATCGGTTAATCCTTTTGCATCCACTACATCCAGCAAGCTTTGCGTACCAAAATCCTGTTGAATATAGGTTGATTGGTCCTCGCTTACGGCATACACCTGTGGCGTTGTGAGCCTTAATTTTGTAAATACCCGTGAAAAATAAATAAAGGTTTTGTTTTCCTTAATATTTTTTCCCACAGTGGCTATATAACAGTTGCCCTCAGTTTTAATACGGTAATATTGCCTGTCACTACCTGCCTGCGGTAGTTTATCAATACCCGTAATAGGGCTGTTGCTGAACTGCTTAAAAATATTTTCTACCTGTTGCATATATAAAGTGCGGTGAAGGGTAAAAATAAAACATTTCGGGGAGCTAAGGAAGGAGAAGCCAGGCATACAAAGGTATAATTCATGCTGCTTATTGATTTCGCAATTAAAAAATCCATTTATTATTCAGTAAAAAAATAACTACCTTAACTCTTAAAATGATTGGCTTATGACAACAATTGCATTATACAACCTTAAAGGCGGTGTAGGAAAAACAGCATCCTGTGTAAATTTTTCTTACCTCGCTGCTGCAGATGGCTTTAAAACATTATTGTGGGATATTGATCCGCAGGGTTCTTCCTCATTTTACTATAAAGTAAAACCCAAACAACATCCCGGAATAAAAAAATTGATTACTAAAGATGCACACCTGGAATCGGCAATAATGAGCAGCGATTTTGAATTGCTGGATGTAATACCTGCCGACAACAGCAGCAAAAGTTTTGATATTATGCTGGAAGAAATGAAGAGCAGCAAAAGTCGCATTAAATCGGTATTAAAACAACTCGACGGTGAGTATGATTTTGTGTTTATTGATTGCCCTCCGGGCTTTAGTGCATTAAGCGAAAACATTTTTAATGCAGCAGATATTGTGCTTATGCCTGTAATTCCTACAACTTTAAGCATCAGAACTTATAATATGGTAAAAGATTTTTTTAAAGAAAAAGACCTGGATATAGGTAAATTAACCTGCTTTTTTACCATGGTAGATTTGCGCAAGAACATGCATAACGAAATAATGGAAGAGCTTTACAAGGACAAAAGATTTTTTCAAAACTATGTTCCCTACTTGAGTGATGTAGAAAAAATGGGGGTGCATAAAGCGCCAATTATGGAATTTGCCAACAGCAGCTATGCCTCAAAATGTTACCGTGAACTTTGGACAGAAATTAAAGAAGGCGTATTGGAATAAGCTTATCTTTGCGGCCAAATTTTTAAAAAATTTTATATGACGAGATCATTATTTAGCTGGTACAGCAATGCATTGGGCGAAGAAATGCCCATAGTAAGTTACGGCCATTACGGATTTGCCCTTTTACTCGTTCCTACAGCAGCAGCAGATTACCTGGAGTACGAAAGGTTTCAATTAATTGATTCATTAGCACCTTTGATTAATGCAGGAAAAGTTAGGGTGTTTTCTGTAAACAGCGTTAACAAGCAAAGCTGGTTAAATAACGAAATGGAAGGGGCGCATAAGGCCATTAGGCATAATCAGTTTAACCAGTATATTTTTGAAGAAGTGGTTCCCTTCATACGCACCAATACTTCAAATGAAACACCAATAATTACCTGCGGTGCATCATTTGGCGCATTGCACAGTATGAACTTGTTTTTAAAACGTCCCGATATTATTAATGGGGTTATTGCCATGAGTGGCGTTTATAACCTTACGGAATATTCAAAAGACTTTTATGACGACCAGGTGTACTTCAACAGCCCGGCTCATTACGTACCCAACCTTACCGACGACTGGTACTTAAGTAATATCCGCAATAGCCACCATATTCATATTCTTACTGGCAGCGGCGATTATGAAGATCCGCAGGCTTCCCGTGATTTTTCGGGTGTGCTTGCCTCAAAAGGCATTAACCACGAACTGGATGTGTGGGGAACAGAATGGAAGCATGACTGGCCCACCTGGAGAGAAATGCTGCCTAAATATTTAGAAACAAGGTTTTAGTATTATAAAGAAATTATTTTACATAAAAAAAGAGCAATACTAAATTGCTCTTTTTTATGCCTGGTTTAAACTTAATTTTTAATTACTTTATAGGTTTGGGTAACCCCATTATTAATTACCTGCAACAAGTAAATACCAGAAGGTAATTTAGCCGTATTAATATTTTCTGTAATGGCTGCTGTGGTTTTATTGGCTTGCCTGCTCCACAGAACGGCTCCCGTTGCAGCATTAAGTACAATTTTGTAATTGCCGCTTACGCCTTTGCCTATTAATATTGAAAGCTTGTTTTTAAATGGATTAGGGAAAACCACATTGCCATTTTCGGCGGCATCCACTGCAATTTCTCCTTTGCTGGTTTTGGAAATTTCTGTATTGGGTTGAATTACAAAATTATTTTCCAGCAAAGAAATTTTGCTATCCCATAAATTTTCTTTTATTGAAAAGCCTGCAATATATTGCCATGTACCTACCTGGGTAAGCCCAATCCTTAAAGTACCGTTTGCATCTGAGGTTACATTTATAAACTTAGCATAATCGGTAGTATTATAATCGGTAACAATAGTATCTCTCCTTGTTCCAATTACAATTATTGTTTTACCTCCTAAAATTGCACGGCTTGCAAAAAAGCTCATATCATAAGTTTTGCCGGGCACCAGGCCATACAGTAAAATATACCTGTTAATGGAAGATAAAGAATTAAAGCGCAGCACATCCGATGGGCATATTGTAGCCCCGGAAGCATAGCTCGAACCGTTATCTACCATTCTTGCCGAGTAACTTAATGTGGCTCTGATGTTACTTTGAGTTCCATTGCTGTATTTAAAAACAGAGCTGCCCGAATTAATTTGTTCTGAAATTGCCCAGTTGTTCCATTCCGGGTTATTATAATTATAAACTGCATTGGTAAGGTTTACATTAATAATTTTATCCGATGCGGTTGGTTCGGCTATTACAGTAACTATAATATCATCTGTTGAAAAAACGCCTGTATTGTCGGTAACTTTTAGCCGGAATGTATAAGTACCTGCATTGGTAAAACTTACAGAAGTTGAACTATTGCTTGGAGACGTAATGTTAACACCCTGTGCTGTGCCCCCAACCTGCGTCCAGGTATAAGAAGAAATTATTCCATCTGCATCATAAGAATTAGCTCCATTTAATAATGTGGTATTGGCCGGTAGCTGAAGAATAATATCATTTCCGGCTAATGCTATTGGCGGTGTGTTACTTTCTGCTGCCGCTTGATTTACAATTACGGAAATAGTATCTCTTCCAATAGCGCCGCTATTATCACCAACATCAAGGCGAATAAGATATACGCCAACAACAGGAAAACTAATAGTAGTTTGTGCAAGCCATTCATTGGTTATTTGCGCCTGGGCAGGCCCGCTAATCATTATCCAGTTGTAAGCAGTAATAAATCCATCTGCGTCATAAGAAGAGGAACCGTTAACATTTACCTGGTTTGTGGGTAAAGTAACAGTCATGTCATTTCCGGCAATAGCTACGGGTGGCTGATTGGCGGAAATTGTTCCATTTACCTGTAAAATCATTACATCGGTTGCTGATGCGCCCTGGTTATCGGTTACTTTAAGTTGGTATTGGTAAGTTCCCTGTGTGAGGCCGGTAATAGATGTTGTGCCGGAGCCTGGGCTGGTAATATTTCCTCCTGATGGACCAGATATTTTTGTCCATAAATAAGACGCTACGCTTCCATCTAAATCGGTACCAACCCCATAAACAACTACATTGTTTGTTGGTAAAGTAATTATAATATTATTGCCTGCATCAGCCAAAGGTGGTTGATTAGCGGCTTTTACAATTACAATAATATTGTCTGTTGCAGTTGCCCCATTATTATCGGTTACTTTTAACTGAAACTGGTAATTTCCCTGAGATAAGCCGGTAACAGTTGTTATAGCAGAGCCTGGGCTGATAATTGTGCCTGCTGCCGGCCCGGATACTTTTGCCCATAAATATGATGCTACTGTTCCATCTGCATCTGAGCCGCTGCCGGCTAATGTTATATTGTTTACCGGTAACTGAATGGAAATATCATTACCTGCATTGGCCGCCGGAACCTGGTTGGCAGCATTTACCGTAACGGTAATATTATCTGTAGCTGTTGCCCCTTTATTATCAGTTACTTTTAATTGGTATTGATAAACTCCCTGCGCCAACCCTGTAATTGTAGTAGTTGCATAAGCTGGACTGGTGATTGTTCCTGCAGCAGGGCCGGAAATTTTTGTCCATAAATAAGAAGCAATGGTCCCATCGGTATCAGTTCCGCTTCCCACTAAAGTTGTGCTGTTTGCAGGCAACTGAAGGGTTTGATCGTTTCCTGCAAGGGCAACAGGTGGTTGATTGGCGGCAAGTACGGTTACCGTCATATTATCGGTAGATACAGCGCCAATATTATCGGTTACTTTAAGTTGAAGCTGGTAGGTTCCCTGCACCAAACCTGTAAGTGTAGTAGTTGCAGAGGCGGGATTGGTGATTGTTCCTGCAGCAGGGCCGGAAATTTTTGTCCATAAATAAGAAGCAATGTTTCCGTCGTTATCAGTTCCGCTTCCTACTAAAGTTGTACTATTGGCTGGAAGTTGTAGGGTAATATCATTTCCGGCATTGGCAATAGGTGCTTGGTTGCCAGCCGGTGGAGTTGCTCCCTTTGTTTGCCTCGCCATCCACTGATAAATATTTTGAGAAATCCCATCAAGGGTAAAGTTTTCCGGCTGCCTTCCCTGCCCACCATAGAAATAAGACCAGCAGCAATGGCCGCCGCCGCCAAAATTTGTTTTAACGTAAATGGCAGAATTGGGTACAGTTAGGTTCATTCGGTCAACAACGGTTCTTGTATCCCTAAAATCATTTACCTGTTCAAAGCCCAGGTACCTGCCACCGCTCCATGCAAAATTATCCATCATGTTGGGATAAGGCTGGTTATCCGCAGGCTGCACCCCTTCCACCGTTACTACCGCAGCAATTTGCGAAGCGAAAGTATAAGGCCCACCATAATTATCTCCGCTTACAAAAGTAGAGGAGCACCATCCTCCATGAGAAAGCCCGGTGAGATAAAGTTTATTGGAATCTATTCTATAAAGCCCTTTTAAAATTTGGAGCTTATCGTTCATTGTAGATTCTACAGGATAGGACTGAGCTGTTTGAAGGCTAATTACAATAAACTCAACCGTATTGCCATCAACGTTTACATTCCCGTTCCAACCCATGGCAATATATGCACCCGGGCCGTTTGATATTACGGCATTTGCATTGGTACCCACTTCTCCAAGGCCGGGAAAAAATATAATGGTGGGATAATTCTTGGTTGGGTTACTGGCATAGGAAGATGGCAAATGAACATATGCATTCCAGCCGGTTACATTAATTAAACTCTGCTGCGATTGTACTCTTAACGACAGGTGAAATAAAACAAAAACAATAGCAGAAAGCCTGAACACTTTTTTCATGAATAATTTCTTTGGATTGGGGTTTAACTATAAAAATTTCAAACAAATACAAAAATTCCCTCCTTGCTTATAGCGTGCCAAAGCAATAAACAATCAAGTTAAAATGTGGTTGATGGAACGATTTTTTTCGTTAAAGTACCTGGATCTCGATGCTTTTACACTCTGTCTTACACACTAAAAGTTGTATGAAAAACCGATGGCAAATGTCAACTTTTTTGAAATGCTAATGTGTCGTTTCTACATGTAAGTTTATGTAGTAGAAATAACAGTTTTTCAAAACATATGGAATTGCCCGAAAATAGCGTAGATATTAGGTTTCACAAAATATTAAAGCTGAGCATAAAGTTAATTTTTGAAATAAGTTTTCCACAAACGTCCAAACAAATGTGGATTACTGTGCACAACTTTTAATCGTTGAGCAAATGCCGTTTTGTTATACTTTTAATGCATGCAAAAAAAATTATTCTTACTGGATGCGTATGCCCTAATTTTCAGGGCATATTATGCATTAATCCGCAGCCCACGCATTACCAGTAAAGGGCGAAACACCAATGCCCAATTTGGTTTCACCAATACCTTACTCGATCTTTTAAACAACCAAAAACCTACACATATTGCTGTGTGTTTTGATACGGCAGCAGCTACAGAAAGGCATACCGATTTTGCCGATTATAAAGCCAACCGGCAGGAAACCCCCGAAGACATCAGGGAGGCTGTTCCCGATATTCAAAAAATAATCAGCGGGTTTAATATTCCCGTAATTGCAATTGATGGTTATGAGGCCGATGATGTAATTGGCGCTTTAGCCAAAAAGGCCGAAAAAAAAGGATACGAAGTGTATATGGTTACACCAGATAAAGATTATGGCCAACTGGTAAGTGAAAAAATTAAAATTTATAAACCTGGCTACCAGGGCGGAAGTTTTGAAATATTGGGCCCAAAGGAAGTATGTGAAAAATGGGATATTGAAAATGTAGGCCAGGTAATAGATATACTAGGCTTAATGGGTGATGCGGTAGATAATATACCCGGCATAAAAGGTATTGGAGAAAAAACAGCCGCTAAATTGCTCAAAGAATTTCACACACTGGAAAATGTGTTAGATAATGCCGCTAATATTAAAGGCGCCGTTGGCGAAAAAATAAAAAACGGTAAAGAAGATGCCATTATAAGTAAAAAGCTGGCTACAATTTTATTAAATGTACCTATAGATTTTGATGAAGGGCAATTTGAGATTAAAGAAAAAAACAAGGAAACATTACTGGAGGTTTTTGAACAGCTTGAATTTAAAACCATGGCAAAGCGGGTATTGGGGGAAGAAATAAAACCTACAGCAGTACCCAATATTCCTGAAACAGCTCAATTGGATTTGTTTGGCAACGCTGTTGAAACAATACTTCCGGCAGTAAATGAAATAATTTCGGTTTCGGCAGAAACAGGTGATGAAACTTATTTTGCCGGAAAAAATATTACTAACATAAAGCATAATTATACCGTTGCTACAGCAAAAGAAGTGCTTGATGCTGTTATAAATTGCAAAGAAATTTGTTTCGATAGCGAAACCACAGGTATTGACCCTAACCAGGCAAAGCTGGTGGGCCTAAGCTTTAGCATTACAGCCACAGAAGGTTGGTATGTTCCCTGCCCCGATGATGATACCGCCGTAAATAAAATTTTCCAAACTTTAAAGCCATTGTTTGACGATGAAAAAAAATTATGGATAGGCCAAAATATTAAATACGATATGTTGATGCTAAAATGGTATGGCATTGTATTAAAAGGTGAAATATTTGACACCATGCTGGCGCATTATGTAATAGAACCCGATGGCAAAAGAAGTATGGATTGGCTGAGCGCAAAATATCTCGGTTATGAACCTATACCCATTGAAGAACTCATTGGTAAAAAAGGGAAAAACCAGGGCAATATGAAAGATGTGGAATTAGAAAAAATTAAAGAATATGCCGTTGAAGATGCAGACATCACCCTGCAGCTTAAAAATGTATTTGTCCCAAAACTAAAACAATACGGCGTTGAAAATGTTTTTTACAAAGTAGATAACCCATTGGTAAAAGTGCTTACCAATATGGAGTTTGAAGGCATCCGTATTGATGAAGCCTTTTTAAACCATTATTCAAAAGAATTGGAAACCGATGCCAAAAAAGCAGAAGAATCGGTATATAAACAGGCAGGCGTAAGATTTAACCTTGCCTCACCCAAGCAATTGGGCGAAGTGCTTTTTGAAAAACTTCAACTGGACTCCAAAGCCAAAAAAACAAAAACAGGCCAATATGCAACAGGCGAAGATATATTATTGAAACTTTCGCATGAGCATAAAATTTGCGATGATATTCTTGCTTTTCGTGAACTCAGTAAATTAAAATCCACTTATGTAGATGCATTACCGCAACTTATTAACCCCAAAAGTGGCCGTGTGCATACCAGTTATGCTCAAGCCGTAGCTGTTACCGGGAGGCTGGCAAGCAACAATCCAAATTTGCAAAATATTCCCATACGCACCGAAAGGGGAAGGGAAATTCGCAAAGCATTTATACCCAGAAACGATCAATACGTTTTAGTTTCGGCAGATTACTCACAAATAGAACTACGCATTGTTGCCGCAATAAGTGGCGATAAAAATATGTGCCAGGCATTTAAAGAAGGTATAGATATACATACCGCCACCGCAGCAAAAGTTTTTAACGTAAAACCAGAAGCCGTTACCAAAGAAATGCGCTATAAAGCCAAGAGCGTAAACTTTGGTATTATTTACGGCCAAAGCGCTTTTGGGCTAGCAGAAAATATTGGGGTTTCCCGTTCAGAGGCCAAAGAAATAATTGACAATTATAAAAAGCAATTCAGTGGCATTCAAAAATACATGGATGGCAGCATTAATTTTGCCAAAGAAAACGGGTATGTACAAACTTTAATGGGTCGAAAGAGATGGCTGAAAGACATTAACAGCGCCAACTTTACCGTACGTGGCTTTGCCGAAAGAAATGCCATTAACAGCCCAATACAAGGAACAGCAGCCGATATGATAAAATTAGCTATGATAAAAATTGATGATGCATTTAATAAAAATAAATTTCAATCTAAAATGCTGCTGCAGGTGCATGATGAACTGGTATTTGATGTACTCAAAACTGAACTGGATGCCGTAAAACCGGTAATTCTCCATTGTATGCAAACGGCAATGGCCCTGCCCAATGATGTGCCTGCCAATGCAGAAATAGGAGCTGGTGAAAATTGGCTGGAGGCGCATTGATGTTTTATACCAGTGATAAAGTAATAATCATTAAGCTTTATAAAGGATAAATATTTTTATTGTTTTTATTCAAACAACTAATAAAAAATATCGCTTTAATAAATCCGCCGTTCATTCGCATCCATTCTTTAACTTAGCAAAAAACTACTGCATGTTATTTCAAAATAAAACCGTATTCATTACCGGCGCCTCCCGTGGTATTGGTAAAGCTATTGCGCTGCGCCTGGCAAAAGAAGGCGCCAATATTGTAGTGGCGGCAAAATCCACCACAGAAAACCCAAAACTCGGTGGCACTATATTTTCTGCAGCAAAAGAAATTGAAGATGCAGGTGGCAAAGCCCTGGCTGTACAGTGTGATATTAGAGATGAAAGCCAAATTGAAATTTCTGTAGAAAAAGCCATTGCTGCTTTTGGAGGAATTGATATCGTAATCAATAATGCCTCGGCCATATCGCTTACGCCTACAGAACAAACGGAACCCAAGCGCTTTGACTTGATGCAAAGCGTAAATGCAAGAGGTACTTTTTTTGTAACAAAAGCATGTATGCCTTATTTAAAAAAAAGCAGCAATGCCCATATCCTTACTTTAAGTCCACCGTTAAATATGAACTTAAAATGGTTTGCCAACCATATTGCTTACACCATCAGCAAATATAATATGACCATGATTACGATGGGTTTTTCGGAAGAGTTTAGAAAATTTAATATTGCCGCAAATACTTTATGGCCGCAAACCACTATTGCAACGGCTGCTGTAAAAAATCTTTTAGGCGGCGATGAATTAATAAATATGAGCCGTACCCCCGAAATTGTAGCAGAAGCAGCCTTTTACATTTTGTTAAAACCCGCAAATGAATGTACGGGTAAAACTTTTTTAGACGAAGAAGTTTTAAAAGCAGAAGGCATTACCCAATTGGATAAGTATGCCGTAAAACCCGGATCTGCCCTTTACCCCGATTTATTTATATAAATATTGCCGGAAGCATTTGCCCCGGCAATTTTATTTGTTGTGTTGTATATTCAGTAATTAGTCTTCTGAAAATAAGCTGGTTTGTTCCCCGCCAAAACTTCCGCTATCCCCATCGTTGCTTACCTGCACAATTTCTGTTACTTCTACCAATACAGGAGTAATTACTACTGCTTCTTCAATAAACGATGGAGCAACAGGCTTTTTGGGCAAATGTTTTTTTCCTAATTTTTTGGGTGCAACATTTTTATTGGCTTTTTTTGCCATAGCTTTTTTGGCTACTTTTTTAGGTGCTGCTTTTTTCTTAGCTGGCTTTCTGGCTGCTTTTTTTGGAGCAACCTCTTTAACCACTTTCTTAGCTGCTTTTTTTACCTGCCTTTTTGTGTTGCTTTTTTTCTTAGCAACTTTTTTTTGGGTTTTTTTTGCCACAGCTTTTTTTGCTGCTTTTTTGGGTGCTTTTTTGGGTGCTGCTTTTTTCTTAATAATTTTTTTTGCAGTGTTTTTTTTAGCCGCTTTCTTTACTGCTTTTTTCTTAGCAGGTTTGGGGGCTGGTTTTTTTGCAGCCTTTTTTGAAGACTTTGCCATAATTTAAAGATTTTAGTTTGCCCTATAAAATTAAAAGATAAGTTTTGAAAAGTAAGAAATAGAAAAAGAAACTTTTTTACCGTAGCCCATATTTTAACATTCCGGTTGCGTTGTTATTCTCCGTTCCTGGGTTTATCTATTTTTAGCTCCTTAATATCTTCTTTAAGGTTTTCTATTTCGAGGCCTTTAATTTCAATTTCGCTTTTGAGCAGGGATATTTCCTTTTTAAGGTCGGTTACTTTTTTATACAGGCCCGAAGCCATATCCAGCTCTTCTTCGCTGCCCTGTAAACTGGCTTTAAGGCTTTCATTTTCATCGGCTAATGACGAGTATTTTTGCAGGGTTTTCATGGTATCCAGCAGTTCTTTTTCCAACTCTTCAATCATTATACTATCTCCGGCAGCTTTTTGCTGGCGCTGGCCAATGCTGCGCTGCATTTGTTCAAACTCCAGAAGGTTAATATCTATACGGCTTTGCAGCTCTGCAGCTTGTTTTGCCGTTTGCCTCAATGTTTCCAGCTCCTGCTCTTTTTGGGCAATGGCCTGGTTCAGATCTTCAATTTGTATGAGCAGGTATTCGTTTTCCGACTTTAAGATTTGTATTTGCCTTTCTGTGAGCATAAATGAACAAGTTTATCAACCACTTTTAGAAATTTGCAGATATGCCGGAGGTAATTCCCTTTTTTTGTTTAAAGGTTTTTTTAAAATAGTTTTACACTGGTCAGCTCACTAATGTGCCAACTTTTTCACCGGTAACCACGCTCATTAGGTTACCCGGTTTATTCATATCAAATACTACTATAGGCAGTTTGTTTTCCATACAAAGGGTAAAGGCCGTCATGTCCATCACCTTTAGGTTTTTGCTGATGCATTCTTCAAAACTTATTTTTTGAAACCGTTTGGCTTTGAGGTCTTTTTCCGGGTCGGCAGAGTAAATACCATCTACCCGGGTACCTTTTAAAATTATATTGGCTTTAATTTCTATAGCTCTTAAAGAGCCTGCTGTATCGGTAGTAAAATAAGGGTTGCCAGTGCCTGCGCCAAAAATTACCACACGGCCTTTTTCCAGGTGGCGTATGGCACGACGGCGTATGTAAGGCTCGGCTATTTGCTCCATTTTAATGGCGCTTTGCAACCTTGTATTTACGCCTGCTTTTTCAAGGCCGCTTTGAAGGGCCATGCCGTTTATTACCGTGGCCAGCATACCCATATAATCGCCTTGGGCACGCTCAATTCCGCTTTCCGCTTCGTTCATTCCCCGGTAAATATTGCCGCCGCCTATTACAATGGCTACCTGCACGCCCATTTCGGTTACCTGCTTAATGTCTTTGGCATATTGCTCAATTATTTTTGGATCCAGCGGATCAAAACTGCTATTACTATTACTGAGGGATTCGCCGGAAAGTTTTAAGAGAATGCGCTTGTACCTTGGAAGCATTATAAAAAATTTTTACGAAGATAAAGTTTTCAAAATTGCTAATGAAGGAATGGCTAACTTATTCGCAAAATGGTAATTACGTTTTACAAATACCCAGGGTAAAATAAATGTTTTCAAGTTCATTTGCTTTTTGGTCTAACTTAAATTTTACCCTTAATTGGTCGTTTTCTGCATCCAAAGAATTATCATCAATAAATACAATGCCTGCCTTTTTTAAAGTTTCGCCAGACATTAAAATCGTTAATTCCCTGTCGTCTTTTACTAAAGTATCCGGGTTATCGGGCGAACTTAGCCTTTTATTATCTACCCCAATATTAGATGCTGTATTTTTCCAATCGGCTGCATCAATTATAGCATCGGGATTACCCTCAACATTTCTTGCAGAAAGTGTATCTAATACTTCTAAAAAAGAACTGGTTTTTTCTTCCTCAAATTCTTTTTTTGCTTTTTCACTTATTATTTTCCTTTCCGCTTCCGGTAAATTTGCTGCATCTGCTCCAATAGTTTGAGCAACAGCATTAATTTGCTTTTCAGGAAACCCTAAATCCACCATTAACCCACTTACCCTTAAAATTTCTTTTTTAGGATTTTTAACTAACTCCGTTTTATTTACAAGCCTGTTAAATGCTTTCTTTACCCTTTCTAAAGTAACCGTACTTTTGGCTTGGGCTTGCAATTGAATTTCAGAATTAGGCTCCATCATATCGTTTACTTTCTGAACTGTTCCCTCATTGCTAAAATAAATAATTTGGTCTTTTCTCGATACATCCTCTGTTTCGCTAATTGCCGTTTGCCTTCTTTGGGCCTCTGTCATTTTTAACCTGCCCTGAACATTACGGGCTTGTACTTCGCCAGTAAGAGATTTATAGGTTTCATATTCGCTTTCTTTTAGTGTACCGCTTTTTGTCATTTGTGCGGCATACTTGATTTTAAACGAGGCTATATCATCCTGTAATTTTTCAAATTCAGGGTCGCCCAACATCTTACCTTGTGATTGTAATTCCTGCTCTTTGTTCAGAAGCGTTTTGTATGCAGCTAAATTTTTTATTTCATTCTCAACCTTCTCAAAGATTATTTTACGAGCAATAGCCCCATTGCCACCATTAGCAAATCCTTCTATATCCTGTATTGCGTGTTGAAGTTCGTGGATTAATATACTATGTGCAGCAAGTCGTCTTTGTGAATAAACGCCACCCCCTTCCTTATCCAACCCATACTGTTTAACTGCTTCGTCAAGTCTTGCTGTGTTGATGCTGATAACTGTTCCCATCCTGCCGTCAACTTTTTGAACATTGGCATCGTACTCTCCTTTGAAGGAAACTCCTGGTTCGTAAACAAATTGTAAGATTGTACCACGTAATTGTGGGTATCTTTCAGTAAGGGGATTATCTCCCTCGATTTGCGAAAGTTGTGCTTCATAATGGTCTTTTTTGTTTTCTAATACTAAAGTTATTTCTTTTTCTATTAATTCATTATCCTTAAACTGCATATCAGGTATCTCATAGTTCCACTTGCCATCATTACCACGTTCCCATCCTGTGGCTAAGTAAATGGTATTTGAATCTACCTTTGAAGCCTCCATCTGTCTTGCCGTATATAGGTTATCCCTTACAGTTTGTTTTAAATTGGCTTTCTCACCTACAACTGCCATAAACAACGGCTGCCCTTGCTGTGCTTGGGCTTGCATATTATTGCCTGCTTCTACAATTGATTTCCCTTTCTCCAATACACTTAACCAGTTCCCTTTGGTTAATTCTCTATTGGCTCTCTTAATAAGTTCTAATAGGGAAAGTTTACTCAAATCTTCATTGGTAAACCGGTTTATTACATATCGGTAAAAGTCTTTTAATGCTTCGTAAATCTTTCTTGTAATAGCTGTTAACTTATTTTCACTGGCCAGTTTTTCAAGGTGTTTTGCAAATTCGGGCTTTTGTGCCTTTGCCCAAAGTTCATCCTGCAATCTTGTTTTGTAGGCTGCGGCACTTTCGTTTGGCTGTTTTTGGTAAACTTCCGAAGCCATCTCCGCTTTTGTAATACCGAGTAAATTCAATAAATCTCTAACATACTCACTCATATTATTCCCTCGCACCCCTTTTATAAATTCATCGGCAACTCTATTGGTAGCATTATCCCAGGCACTTACTATTTTCTGCGCTTTTTTATCGCCTTGTTTTGCCGCTAATCTTAACGCTTGTTGCTGAATATGGGTGAATTCCTCTGTAACTAATTCAGAGGTAAGTTTTGCAGGGTCAAGGTACATCTTGCCCTCTGAAACAAAGCCGTAAACTTCACCTTGTGAGGTAGAGAGGAAATTAATCACATTCCCCCCTTTATTAATTTCTATTTTTTGTTTTGGAAAACTAACATCTTCTGGCTTTATTTCAAATCTTTTAATAGTTCCTGCGATAGTGCTATTAAAGAGCCTCTCGTTTTCGGTGATATGTATATTGTGCTGTGAAGCCCTTGCTTCAATTTCTCCATACGTTCCGAGATATTCTCTATTCGCTTCAATGAATAGCTTGCGTTCTTCATTTGTGTTAGGATTTCTTCCGTGTTCGCTTCTGAACTCGTCTTTAAGCCTGCCAAGGATGGCTTCATTGTTATTTCCTGGTGTAAGTCCACTAATAGCCTGTACATTGTGCTGAACTTCATGTATGAGTTCAGATACAGTCGCATTAATTTCCCCTCTCGTATTGACATGGATGGTAGGAGTTGAATTACTGCCATGCTCGCTGATGAAAAATCCGCCATAATCGCTGTTTATATTGTTGTTAGTGATAATTACATCCGTATTTTTTAACTGCGGATATATTTCAAATAATCTTGGGTGGTCTAAAATATCTTCCAATTTTGTCGCTATCGTTTCGCCTTTATTTGGTAATGATACTTTAAGTTTAGCATTTTTATCGGTTACTTCATACCGCCATTTCCCATCCCCAGCCTTATACCAACCTGTCGCAAATTTAATCCTTTCGGATGGTTCGCCATTGCCATCCATTTCTACTGCTTTATTGAAATTATCGGCAAGCGTTTTTCCATTAAATGACCCCGAAAACAAATTAGCATTTTTATTGCTGATAAAGCTATGCCGTATATCCTCCAAATTATTAGCCTCAAATATTTCCAATACCGCTCTGGCATACTCCTTAGCATCCGTAATAATATTCTTTCCTCCTTTAAAATACGCTACGGTTAGTTTCAAAAAATCTAATATCCTGTTTGCTCTTTCTGTTTGCTCTGGGGTTACCCCTTTGGCTTCGGTTGTGGCATTAAACTTCGGCATTTGCGCCCTATCTCCTTCATTAACGTCATATAATATATCGTAAATGGTATCAGTGAAATGTAGATTACCATTTTTGTCAACCAGTACATTTTTGGGATTAACATCAGTAATGAAGTGATTTTCATCTCCGAAACTATCTTTCCCATCTTGTTCATACCCACGATTAAGCATTTCCTTTTTAATTTCTGCCTTTGTTGCTAATCTTGCATCCTGTATATGTGGTTGCTCGGTAATAACTACAAAGCTGCCATCTGACATGCGCCCAAAGCCTACAACTTTATACGGCACACTACTGCCTAATCCTGCATTGTGTTCAGAAATTCTTGAATCTAATTGATATAAAACTTCGTTTGGATTGTCTTTGTTGAAAGGGTCGGTGGTTTTCATCGCCTTTCTTACTATATGCGGGTTTTCGGTAGGGATATATACCTGGTTTTCTACTCCGCTATCCTTGAATATACCAAGTCCTTCTTGGGTTTTACCTATTTTTGGTTCAACGTCTATATTGTCATGCCAAATTCCTTCCTCTTTAGCATACTTCTCTATTATTTGCTGTTGAGCCTCTCTGCCCTTAACTTGTCCATATTTTTCTCCGCCTGTTGTAAGGAGTAAGGTCGCTTCAACATTTCTGATACCGCCTTCTTTCCTTCCTTGTTCCGCTTGTTCCGATAATCTTGATATTTTTTCTCTATTGGCAATAACTTCGGCTGCATAATTTTTTATTTTATTGATTAAAGATACATTTTCTTTTTTATCAATTGTTTCTTGAATGGATTTAGCTTGTTCCTTCCCTAAAATTTCATCAAACATTTTATTCAATTCAGGGGTTAAATTTTTGCCCGTGATTGATTTGTAAACTGACTTAAATGCCTCAGTGATTTGGTCTAAAAATTTTTGGAAGGCTTCGCTAAAACCTTTGCCACCTTTGGTATTGTATTCTTCCCATGCCTTTGCAATAAATTCTTGAACCGCCCTATATTGCTCATTTGTTTTACCTGCTTTAAAATCATCGTTCCATTTTATTAAATCTTCTTCTGTTATTTCTTTATCAAATGGTATTTCACTATCATCCTTAAATAGTGTCCCACTTGATGCTGCGCCTGTATATTTGCCCTTGTCTCTGTAAATATCTTCTAACTGCTTTTGTAATTGTTTTCTTTCGCTTTCAAATTGAGATATTTTTTCATTCGCTATTTTTCTTAATTCTTGATAATCCTTGCTATCAGTAGAAATATAATCTTTGTTTTGTGGATTACTAAACCTGTCATTAAGGGTGTTTATCTTTTCTTGCTTATCAGCAATTTCAGCTTTTTTAATATTTACCGCTTCATCGTAGGCTTCTTCGCCTGTGGTCTTTTGCTTAAATCTCGCAATGTTTAATGGTTCACTTGGTTCTAATGGCTTAACTACTGACCTTACTTTTTGTAGAAAATCAGATTTGGTTGTTACTCTTTTTGAAGCATCTTTATCAAATAAAAAATCAAACATCTCATTTTCGTGAGCATCAGTAAGTCCATTTATTGTTCTTCTCGCTTCTCCTATCCAATCGGCTCTTTGTTCTGTTTCTTTTTGTGTTTGTCTGTCTCCGGCATTATCAAATTGCTCAACGGTTTGAATCGTTTTACCTTTTGGATTTAATGCAGCAATATTTTGAATATATGTTTTATTCTTCCCTTCTCTTTCAAGGAATTTGTTTATTTCATCTTTACTATCCCCACGTTTTATTTTTTCCCTTAAAGCCTTTGCCCTTTCCAATGATGTTTCCATTGAACGGTTGGCATTGGCTTCTTCTTTTGCAAACTTTATTGCTTCGGCTTCTGTAAAATCGTTTGTTCTGTCAACTGTTTTTACTGTTTCTCTTCCCGCCTCTTTTGCCCCATAATACCTATGATGTCCACTAAGTACATAAGTTTTACCGTTTTTTGGGTCTGTCCAAATATGGATAGGGTCTTGGTCTGCATCCTTCCAGTTTTCAGCAATATCTTTTACAACTTGTTTATTTAGACTATCCCTGTTTTGAAATCTTGCTTCATCAGTAGATATAAATTTTAGCAGAATGACTTTTACGTCTGTTGCTGCATTTATTTTGGTATCAACTTGTTCTATTGCTTCATTGAGTTCAGCTTTGCTATCGCTTTCTGCTTTGCCTTCAATAGCCTTGATACTTGGCTCTTGCTCAATGTTATCTTCTTCTGTGAGTTTGCTGTTTGCGTAATCGTTTTCTTCTGCATCTTGTGAAAGTTTTAATTGTGAATTATTTTCTCTTACCTTTTTATTAAATTCATCAACAATAGTTTTGGTATGTTTCAGCCCTACTTCATTGCCTTCTTTTGCTCCATCAATAATTGCTACTACTGTTGGGTGCATTATTTCATGGGTTAATGCTACTGTCGCCTCTGCTTTGTTTTCTGCCTTGGTGAAGTCCTTTATTGCCTCTATAATGTTTTTGCCGCTTTCTATTCTGTATTGGGCTTCTGCATCTTTAAATAATGGTTGCCCATCTTCAATACCAAATAGGTGTTTTAAATTACCTGTAATATCTGCCGCCTTTGCTTTATCCTCATTAAATTTCTCTTCTTGCTTTTGTACTTCATCACTATTCAAAAATTCTTGTTTGGCTTTATCGTATCGTTCACCGGCTATTCTACTGTATTCATTGTCGTTATCTTCGTGAGCTAATCTTCTTTCATAACTACTACCAAAGTTTTCGCCTTGTTCTGAAATTGAATAATGCCGGTTTTGTCTTGCTTGCTTTTCTGCATCTGTTAAAAAGTTTTCAGTTGATTTGCCAAATCTTGGGTTAAATTCTGCCACCGGCTTTGGCAATTCAGATAGTTCCTTAACTTGCTTTTTGATAATGTCTTTATTCCTTTCAGCATTAGCATAAAAACTTTCAGGCATTATTTCCGAATGAATTATCCCACTTTTCTTTAACTCATTTATTTCGTTTTCATCAAATCCTCTTTTTTGTAACTCTATTTTATAAATCGGCTCATTCTTGGCGGTACTTAATTTGGATTCTAATTCAACAGCCTTTTGGCGGTTAGCTGCTGTTTCATAATCAATGCCACTCTGGTACTCCGGCAAGTTATACCTGCTTGTGGCCTCAAACCAGCCATACTTCCCATTCATTTCATATGATGATACTATACCATGTTCCGGTGATTTGCTTACTCTTGAAAAGGATTTGAATTTTGCATTAAAATCATTGAGTTCTTTTTGTGCTGCATCAACATACCCTTTTCTTACTTCTTTAATATTATTTTTCTTTTTTAATGCTTCTTTTGACTTTACATCAATTTCTTTGATAACGTCTTTTGGTACATCTTTAAAACTTTCAAAATCATCAACCCCTAATTTTTCTTTTTCAGCATCAGTTAGGTGGTCAAAAAACTGTTTCACTTCGTAAAATGGCGTTTCGTTTCCATAAGAAGATGTGTGATGCCATTCGTCTGTTTTAGCCATGCCTGCATCTACCATTCTTTTAGCCCATGTAGGTAATTTAGAATAAGTAAGTTTACCGTCATCATAGGCTTGTGCTGCCCGGTTGCTCATTGAATATCCAACATAACCGCTATTTCCACCAATATGCTTTCTGCTATATAGCTAGTTACGGTAGTTCCGTCTTTATTAACATAAACATCTTGCTCGTTTCCGAAACGGTCGGGTTCTCCAAAATTATTTTCAATCAATATGCCATTATCTTCTGCATATTTTTTAAGTTCGGATTCCTCTTTCTCCCTTATTTGGTCTGGTAGTAATTTTTTGCCTGTTGTTCCAGCATCTTCGACTGCTTTATGAATTGCTCCCGTGATAGCGGTTGCTGCTGCATTTGCTTCACCCCCTGCAAGGCTTCCTTGTTTCTCTGTTGATGATAAGGTGTTAGGTAATTGCTTTGTGAGTTCTGCATCTGTTTCATTTTGTGAAGTTAATGATTTATTTTCTGTTTGTTCTTTACTTATAGTAGGTTTGGTTTCTTTATTTTCTTGTGATTTATCAAATTCTTGATTATTTTTTTTAACGGCTATATCTATTGCTAAATTAGTGTCCCGCTTAGTAATAACCCTCCCTTTTTCATTTTTAAGTGTTACAGATACTACATTACCATTATTATCTTTGTTTATAGATAGTAATTCAAATTTATCGTTATTAATTTCTACATTGTTATTTTCAACCTTTACAACGTCCTTATAGATAGGTTTAATTTTTGTATCGGGCGTTATTTCTAATATTTCCTTGTCATTTTCTATGGTATATTTTCCTCCTTCATCTACCTTTACCAATCCAATACGTCCATCTACTTCAACTTCTTCTCCTACAAAGTCTTTAGCAACATTAAGAATTGTATTTACCTCTGCGCTATCTAAAACGGTAACTTCTCTTTCTGCATTTCCCTGTCCCACCGCATCAACACCTTGTTGTACTGCTCCTTTATCCCCTTGTTCTTTGGGTTGGCTCTCATTAGTTGATAAAGGCTGTGTAATTGTTCCTTCAACTGCTGGCACTCCTTGTTGTTCATTGTATAACTTTAATTGTTGTTCATATTCATCTGTTTTTTTGTTATTTTCTTCAGATATTGGCTGGTTTGCAATGCTTAATAAGTATTGTAATTGCTCGCCTTTATTAGCCGCATCTGCAAATTCTTTCTCCTGCTTATCTGTAAAATCATCCTGAATATCTAATATTTCATTGGGTGTTAACTTTAATAAATATTATTCCTCCTGTTCTTCGTGTTCGTACCGGGCCTTTTGTAGTTTATTTTCTTTTACAAAATTGCACCAGTAACATTCGGGTTTGCCGCAGCCAGTATAAAATTCCCGGTTTTGTATTTTCTGCCAGGTTTCTGTTACCTGTTGCTCAACTGTTTCTACATCCTGTGGCGTAATTGCAATTTTTTGCTTGTGATACACTTTGTTCTTGTCTGGCTCAATAAAATCAAATTCTGTACTTTCCACACGCCAGTTTTTGAGTTTGTAGTTATCTATAAGTATTTTATAAAAAACTGCCTGCCGCCAGTAGTCGCCGCCGTTGGGGTCTTTATCATTTGGGGCCTTTAACTTTGGCGTTGCTTTGTCAATGTCGCCCGTTTTATAATCTACCACATTTACCAGGTTACCGTTAAACTCCAGTTTATCTAATTTTCCTTTTAGCGGTATTCCGTTTACCACTACAGCACGTATGTTGCGTTCTACAGCCACCACTTTATTCCAGGTATTAATATATTTGTTATAATAATTGGTAAGTACTTCGTTGCCATATTCCATCCTTCTGTCAAAAGCCTCTTTTGTAAAGTTTTCCCGGTGCTTTTTTAAATACCAGCTAAAGTTTGCAAGCATTTCCTCCTTAGGAGGAAATACTTCTTTGCCTGCATCCTGCATATTTCTAAACAATTTTTCCAGTGCATAATGCACTGCACTGCCAAATTCTGTGGCTTCATTTTTGCCCGATGGTATGCGTATAAGATTTTGATAGTAAAATTGAAGCGGGCACTTAAGATAATTGTTTAGTGCAGTTACATTCATAGAAAATTTTTCAAGCAGGGCGCTGATAAACTCTTCTTCGGCGGGTTCTATCTGCGGCATTTGCTCCAGAAATTGCAGCTCCTGGAATTCAAAAATTTCTTCTGCAGTAAAAGAAATATTTTGTGTTTCTATTTCAGGGTACTTATCCATAATTTCTGCAATAAACATGGATGGTTCGAGGTTTTTGCCATCCTTTTTAAATAAAGGATAAGAAAGATACAAATGTGTTTCGGCCCTGGTAATCCCTACATAAAACAAGCGGCGCAGTTCTTCTTCTTTTTTATTTACCGGCGAACCGTCTTCTTCCGCATCAACAAAAGAAAAAATATTGTCGGGGAGTTTATAAGCCCTGGACTTGTTTACTTTTTTTTCCCAAACATCTTTTGTTGTGCCTGCTATAAATACGTGTTCAAACTCCAGGCCTTTGCTCCCATGAAGGGTCAATAAATTTACGCCGTTGCTATGGCCAATAAGTTGCGGCATGGATAAATGGATTTCCTCTTCTTTCATTAGCGACAAAATTTTCATAAGGCCGCTTAGTGTAAGCATTGGGTTGCTTGCTGTTTCTGTTTTAATAAAATCGAACAATGCCGTTAAGCGCTGCATCAAGCTAATTTTTTGCTGGCTGTTCATAATAAAATGCAGTACGCCTGCCTCATTTACAATATGGGAAAAAAGCTGCTGCAGCGAAACATTGGGTACAGCTGCAATAAGTTTTTCCAATACATGGCTGAGGTTTTTCAACCCTTCGTCCAGTCCTTTATCAAATAAGTCTTTTGCCGGTGCATTGCTTTTGTCGTAAAGTAATTTTCTCAACGATGTTTGTTCGCCATCGTATTTTTTATTATTGGCTTCTACAGTAAGCTTTGCAATTTCTATGGCGGGTATTTGGTAAAAATCGTAATGCATTATTTCAAATAGCAGTTCATCGCCGCCATAGGGAACATCTTGCTCTGCATTAAGGTAATGCAGGATTTTTAAAATTTTATTTATGAATGCATCTTCAAAGAGGTTGATGCTTCGCTTGCTGTAAACCGGCACATTTTTAAGTCTTAAAAATTTTGCCAACTCTTCTCCATATTTATTTTCTCTATACAATACGGCAATGGATGACGGAGGGGTTCCTTCATTTACAAGTTGTAATATTTTTTGGGTAATGCCCAGCATTTCTTCAAACATGGAGTTGTAGGCAATTATTTGTGGCAGGTACTGTTGTTGTTGTTCAAATTTTTTATTTCCCGAAACCAGGCTTTTATTCAACTTACCCAGTTCACTATCGTTAATGAGCCGCTCCTGGTTATTCTCAATAAACGAACCGGAGACTTTGAGTAGTGATTGTGTACTGCGGTAATTGGTAGTTAATACTACTTTTATAAGTGCATCAGCATAACGCCTGGCTATACCTTTCATGTTATCTACATTGGCGCCCTGAAAACGGAAAATACTTTGATCGTCGTCTCCTACAACAAAAATATTGGGCACATCCCAATATTCTATAAGCAGTTGCACCAGCCGGTTTTGGGTATTGCTGGTATCCTGGTATTCATCTACTAGTATGTAATGGTATTTTTCCTGGTAATTGAGCAATACATTGTTATTGGTTTCAAACACTTCAATTATCCAGTTTATCATATCGTCAAAATCGTAGCGGTTTTTATCATTCATCATTTGCTGGTAGTGTTCAAATTCACCTGCGGCTGCTACCAGTTTTTTCATCCTTTCTACTTCATCATAATAATCGGGTTTAAAATCCCCTTTTTCAAATTTCCCTTTTCGGCTTGTTTGATAAATAAAATCTTTATTGAGTTTGTCCTGTTCAATTTTATTTAAGTACTCTTTTGTTTTTTGGGTGATGAATGCTGCCGTCCAGCCTTCTTTTTTCATGGCAGAAAAAAGATTTTTTAGGTTGTTGATTTCATAATACACATCGCCCCGGTACCTTTTTAAGGGATGGCCCTTAGGGAAACCATCAATGAGTGCTTCTAAAAGTTGAATGGCCTCCAGTTCAGTTATGGGGTCGAGGCTGTTTTTTTCAAATAAAAAAAGGTTGTCTTGTATTATTTCATTACAAAAAGAGTGAAAGGTGTGGATATGTACCTTATAGGCATCGGCGCCAATAAATTTTTGTAAGCGGCTACGCATGGCTACAGCGCCAGCATCGGTATAGGTAAGGCAAAGTATATTTTCCGGGAGCTCATCTGTTTCCAGGAGTATTTTACCAATTCTGGCGGCAAGTATTTGTGTTTTTCCGGTACCTGGCCCAGCAATTACCATTACCGGGCCTTCTATAGTATCTACGGCAATACGTTGCTGCGGATTTAGTTCATTATAAATTTTTTGGAACTGTGCCTGTAATTTTTCTTTGTAATGATGCATTGGCCGAAGTTACAAAATAGCTGCAGGCGATGGGCAGAAAAAAATTATCTACTTTATGTCTTCGTATTCAATATAGTCTTCGGGCGAAGGGTTTGCGGATTGGGCCTGGTGGGTATTTTTTTGCTCTTCCATTTGCCTTTTGCGTTCCTGCTCCTGCATTTTTTCCGTCATTTCTTTTACCTTATTGCTCATTTGGCGTGTAGTATTAAATATGGGTATTACAAATTCAAATACAAATTTGTACACTATATAAATGAGCAGCAGCGTTAATATCATCCTGATCATGCTACAAAATTAAGATTATTAGTATTTGTTTACTGTTAAAAATTTTTTGTTTTTACAGAAAAAGCCCCACCCGGAGGCGAGACTTTTTTGCTTCAACTTCAACTCAACTATTGAAACAGCTTTTGATTTACATTAATGGGTTGTAAACCGGTATTAAAATAGTATTAATTACAGTGGAACCTGTATTTTCTTCCGCAATTTTTTGTTTGAGTTTATCTGCTTCCTGTTTCTTTTTTTCTTTTAAAACATCTATAGAATCTTCAATTTTTTGCTTTTGTTTTTTCAATTCCTGCTGAATGGAATCCAGCGTATTAATTTCAACTCCTTTTTTATCTATGCTGAAGTTTTTTCCATTGTCTGTTTCAATCCTTATCCCGTTTTCGTCAATATGTACTTTGGTTTTACCGTCGTACACATCGTCGTCGTTCCAGCTTTTATTATTGGAATCGCTGGCTTTTTCGCCGGCTAAGGTATAAAGGCCATCCTGCTGCATTACATAAGTGGTATTATAATTCCAGTTGTGCTGGGTGTTTTTGGTTTCAAAATCCCAGTCGTCTTCATCATAAAAACCTATTGTGGCATCGTTCCAGCGGCCTACGCTCCTGTCAATATTAATTTGCTTACCTACCGGAACATAAATTCTTACAATTACATATTGGTTGCGAAATTTATTTTGCTTGGTAATGGCAATGCCTTTGTCAATGAGCAGCATAGAATCTTTTTGAACTACATTGTATTGAATGCCCCTTGCAGCAGTATCGGCAGCGCTGCGGTTTTGGCCACGGGCAATGCGCATAATGCTCACCCTAAAGCTGTCGGATTCTGATTTTTCAATTTTGAACACTACGTTTCTTACAAAAACGGTATCGCTGTCCAGGGCCTCGTATAAATCAAAGCGGCTCCAGTTTGTTCTAAAGTAAGTTTTCTCCGGGTCGTCTGCCGTAATATCCATTTTGCTTACATGCGGATTGGAAAGAGCAATAAATTGTTCAACAGGGTTATTGGTACGGCGAAAATCTTTACTCACATTTGCCAGGAGCATTATAAAACACACCCAACCTACTATCCATAAAATAGAAAACCCAAAGGCAAGGTTTTTATTGCCCGATTTGGTACGTGTTAACCTGCGTATGATCCAGGTGATTACACCTACAATGGGTACTGCTATAAAAAATATGAGTGTTCCCCAGGCAAGCGTGTTTTGTAAAGCGCCGCTAAAAATAAAATCCTTTATGGGAAATACACCTATGGCGGCAATAGCCAGACCAAATAATGCAAACACAAGGCCAATGGCGATACTGCCAAAAATGATATAAAATATTACTTTGAAAATGCCGGCAATAATATTACCAATTGGGTTTCTGTTGCGCTTTACCGCATTGCCAAATTCGGCACCCATTGTTTTTGATTTATCACGGGCAATACCGGCAGCTTCTTTGCTGAGTTTTTCAGCTCTTTCCCTTACGCCTTTCATTTCTTCCATTACCGAATTTTTAATAGAATTCATATCTACTTTTTCGCCTTTCATTTCCAGCTTTTCAGAGGTAGTTGTTGCTTCGGGCAATACCAGCCAAAGAATGATATATACCAGGAAGGAACCTGGGCTGAAGCTAAAGCTTAAAAAATCGGGGAAACTAAAGCCGCCCCAATGGCCCCATTTAAATGCAAGGCTTAAAAACGGTATTAAAAATAAAACCCTGGGTATCCATACCGGCACGCCAAAGTATTTTGCCAGCCCACTGCATACACCGGCTATTAATTTATTATCGGTGTCCCGGTATAATTTTTTGCGGTAAGCGCCAATTTCGTTTACGGCAGAGCTGGGTACTACAGCCCATAAAATAATATAGGCAAGAAATCCTATGACGGAAAAAAGCAATATCACAAAAATGATACGTACAATTATGGAGTCTATACCAAAGTAATTGCCCAGGCCGCTGCACACGCCACCTAAAACCTTATCGTTTTCGTCCCTGAAAAGTTTTTTGGAATGAAGGGTGCTGCCAAAAGTTGAATGGTCATTTGTATGGCTGCTTTGGCTGTTGCCTGCGGTATGGCTGTCGTCTCCTGCGGCATCAAAATCTTCGGGGCGGCCCATGTTTTTAATAATGCTGTTTACATCTTCTTCGGTAATGCAGGTAGCCCCGTATTTTAACTTTTCCTGAAAAAGTTCCCCAATACGGCTTTCAATGTCGTTAATAATTTCTTCTTTACCCTGTTCATTGGCAAAGTGCCTGTTGAGGCTTTCGGTATAAATTTTTAGTATATCAAAAGCTGAAACCTCTATGGGAACTACTCGCCCCTGGAAGTTGATATTGATTACTTGTTTCATTTTTAAAAAATTTGTTTTTGTTGTTTCGGTTGAAGTTGTTTGCGTGCATCAACTAAAAAAATCATGGCTATACTTTATTTTAAGTTGATGGTTCTGTACTTTGTTTGGTGAGTGTTTCTACGGCATTGGCCAACTCGTTCCAGGTTGCTTCAAGCTCTCCGTAAAATGTTGCGCCTTTTTCCGTAAGCGAAAAATATTTTCTTGGTGGGCCGCTGGTACTTTCTTCCCACCGGTATGTGAGCAACTCTGCATTTTTTAACCGGGTAAGTAGCGGGTAAAGCGTCCCTTCAAAAATATTGAGGTTGGCTTCTTTCATCTTGCCGATAATATCCGAAGGGTAAGCTTCTCCTTGTTTTATTATAGACAAAATGCAAAACTCCAAAACCCCTTTTCGCATCTGGCTCGCTGTGTTGTCAATGTTCATGGTCTTACATTTTTCTTTCAACTATTTACTGCTGCAGCAGTAATTGATTGGAATGTTTTAAAAAATAATTTTATCATGGCTATACTTTGTAATTGGTTTTAGGAGTTGCTGAAGCTTCAGTTTTTTCCCTTCTTTCAATCACAACACAAAAGTAGAGTTTTATTTGGTACTATGCAAAACATAATACTATCTTTTTTAAGGTAGCTTGTTGTATTATAGTTAATTTTTTCTTAACTTAGTTATAATTAGTATATTACAAAGTGCTTTTTTTGCCTATTTAATTAATATTTAGGATAAATGGTAAAATAAATAGATGAACGGAGGATAACAAAAAACCTTTATGCTCTCCGTTTGTTAAATTATTGATATTTGCCAAATAGTATCTTTTACACTAAAGGCTGCCCATTGTCTGATAATAACAGCGCTTAATTATTTATGAAACATTTTTTTTCTTTTGCTGCTTTGGTAATACTTGCTGCTGCTTCATGCCGAAGTAATAAAAGTTTTTTGGAAAGAAGCAACCCCGACAAATCTTTACAGGAAGCCATAAAAAAACTGGAGAAAAATCCGGGTAATGATGATGCGTTATCGGCAATACCCATTTTATATAAAGATATTTTGGCCAGCCATTTAGCCAATATAAATGTAGCCCGGGCCGGCGCTGGCAAAAATTTTTCGCAATGGGATAATATTATTGGCGAATACGAACAATTACAAAAGGCATATAATAGAATAATAAATTCAACCGCAGCTTTTACACTGGTAAACCCACAAAATTTTTCTGCAGAACTTTTTGAAGCCAAAGACAGCGCAAGCCTGCACTACTATAATGCTGCCATTACTCTGCTGAAAAACAAAAACAGGGGTGAACTAAAAAAAGCCTATAATTATTTTGAAAAGGCAGATAAAATAACGCCAGGATATAAAGATGCCAAAGAAAAAATGAAAGAAGCATTTGAAAATGCAACCGTTATTGCCGTAATTAATCCAATAAGGGATAATTCTTTTTTTAACAGGAGTGGATGGGGAAGCAGCTATTATAATTACAGCAACGAATATTTTCAGCAAAAACTCATCAGGGATTTATCCAACACATCATACAGCAATAATTACCCGGCTAAATTTTATGGCGATTGGGAAATAAGGAGAAACCAGCTAATGCCCGATTGGGAAGTAAACCTTACTTTAAGAAAAATGCATGTGCCTTATCCCAATACAAATTACCGTTCCTATAATATAAGTCGTTATGTAGAAGTAAGCAGAGACTCTTTAAACCAACCGGTATTTAAAACTGTTTTTGCCACTTTAAATATTACTTACCGCAACTTTACTGCAAAGGCAACCATGGAAGTAGCAGTTACCGATATTGCCACAGGCAACAAGATACGCTACAGAACTATTAATGAAACTTATGAATGGTATGAAGAAATGGGTACTTATACCGGCGATAGCAGGGCGCTTGGACCAAAAGATTGGGAAATTATTAATCGCCGGCAATTTAACGACCCCAAAAAAGAATATATTTTAGACCAGCTCTACCGTAAAATATATCCTGCTGTACTTGGCGAAATTAGAACAGCAGCTTATTGGTAAAATTGCTAACTTAGGGAATGCCCTTTTTACTAAATGCTCCATATAAGCCTGCAGGCGACCAGCCTGGGGCTATTGCACAACTTACAGAAGCTATCTTAAACGAAGAAACTTACCAAACCCTGCTGGGTGTTACCGGAAGTGGAAAAACTTTTACTATGGCCAGTGTAATTGCCAACGTACAAAAGCCTACGCTGGTAATTACACATAATAAAACCCTGGTTGCTCAACTTTATGGTGAGTTCAGGCAGTTTTTTCCTGATAATGCCGTTGGCTATTTTGTAAGTTATTACGATTATTACCAACCCGAAGCATACATACCTACCAGCAATGTATATATTGAAAAAGACCTGAGCATTAATGAAGAGCTCGATAAACTACGGCTGCAGGCAACCGCACAATTACTTAGTGGCCGCAGGGATATTATTGTTGTGGCAAGCGTAAGTTGTATTTATGGTATGGGCAACCCAACGGAATATGAAAATGGGATCATACGCATAAAAAAAGGCCAGGTAATTTCCCGGCAGGGTTTTTTACATGCACTGGTAAATTCTTTGTACCATCGCAGCCAGGGCGATTTTGAAAGGGGTTCCTTTAGGGTAAAAGGAGATACCGTAGATGTTAATTTGCCTTATGTGGATTTTGGTTACCGCATTGGTTTTTTTGGAGACGAAATTGAAAGCATAGATACAATAGAGTTAAGTACAGGAAAACGAATTTCTTCGGTAGAAAATGCTGCCATTTTTCCTGCAAATTTATACCTGGCGCCAAAAGATATGCTCACCAAAGTAATTCATGAAATACAAGATGAACTTGCTGCACAGGAAACCTATTTTAAAAGTATTGGAAAATATATTGAAGCACAGCGTATTGGCGAAAGGGTAAATTACGACCTGGAAATGATTCGTGAACTGGGTTATTGCAATGGCATTGAAAACTACAGCCGATTTTTTGACAGGCGGCAACCCGGTGCAAGGCCTTTTTGCCTGCTGGATTATTTTCCAAAAGATTACCTCACCATTATTGATGAAAGCCACCAAACTATACCGCAAATAAGTGGCATGTACAGTGGAGACAGAAGCCGTAAACTCACTTTAGTGGAATATGGTTTTAGATTGCCCTCGGCATTAGACAACCGGCCGCAAAATTTTAATGAGTTTGATAACCTTAGCAACCAAATTGTATTTGTATCGGCCACACCCGGGGAATATGAACTGGAAAAAACCGGCGGTGTTGTTGTAGAGCAAGTGGTGCGGCCAACGGGCTTGCTGGACCCGCCAATAGAAATTCGCCCTTCTATAAACCAGGTAGATGACCTGCTGGATGAAATTGACAACCGCATTAAAAAAGGCGACCGTGTGCTGGTTACCACACTTACCAAACGAATGGCCGAAGAAATGGATAAATACCTTCACCGCATCAATATAAAAAGCAAATACATACACAGCGAAGTAGATACTTTAGAAAGAGTGGAAATTTTACGTGAGCTCCGCCTGGGCATAATTGATGTATTGGTAGGTGTAAACTTATTGAGAGAAGGATTGGATCTTCCGGAAGTTTCTCTTGTAGCTATTTTAGATGCTGATAAAGAAGGCTTTTTAAGAAATGAAAGGAGCCTTACACAAACCGCAGGCCGTGCCGCACGCAATGTAAACGGCCTGGTAATTTTTTATGCCGATTCCATTACCCAAAGCATGCAAAAAACAATTGACGAAACCAACCGCAGGCGTGAAAAACAAATTGCCTATAATATTAAACACAACATTACGCCACAAACCGTTTCCAAGTCCAAAGAACAAATAATGGCTCAGGGCAGTGTACTCGATGTAAAAGGTTACGACCCAAGCCGCCCTTATGCATTGCAACCAGATGAAGACCAGGTAACCATTGCAGCACAGGAGCAGGAAGAATACAATACTATTCCAAAAATGGAGAAGGCAATAAACCAAACCAAAAAAGCAATGGAAAAAGCTGCCCGTGACCTTGACTTTATGGAAGCAGCAAGATTGAGGGATGAAATGTTTCACCTGCAAAAAAAGCTTGAGGAAATGAAAATAAACTAAACCCCAAACTGCCTTAAATGATGGTCTAAATGTTTGTACATAGCTTTACCCCATTGCTCAGATGAAAATTTTCCAAAAAAAGGATGAGGATATAAGCCGCTGCCCTGTGGGCCAAGTGTATAAAATTCAATTATCATTTTCTGCAGTCCGGCATTTTCTTCTTCAAAATTGCACTGGTCTTTTATGATGAAGTTAGGCGCTGTAGGCAATCCTTGTTTCCATTGTTCATCATTATACAATTTCGATTTTACCATCCATCCAAAAAGATAAAACATGGGGCTGCGTTTCATTGATTTTTTAGACAAGGGTACTTTAAAAGCCTCTTTGCAGTGAGCAAGCATTTGTGCTACCTCCATTTTGCCCCACAACCTTTGTGATGAAGGCGTGAGTTTATTGAGCCGGTCAATTACCGAATCGTAGGTTTGTTTTTGATAAAGATTTTCCATATAAAAAATACTGCTTCTAAAACATTAGTCTTAAACTGTCAGAAATTTTTAAAATTTAGCAAATATTTTTCAGCCGCAGCCAGGTCTTCCGGCACATCTATTTTTACAGTTTCTTCGCTGGTTTCTACCATTCTTATAGCAACGCCATTTTCTAAATAGCGCAGTTGCTCCAGCTTTTCATACTGCTCCAGTTTGCTGGCAGGCCATTTGGCAAAGCGCATTAGTGCTTTTTTTTGAAAGGCATATACGCCAATGTGTTCATAATAATCAGCAGCTAATTTCTCGTCCCTCAAATAGGGTATTGGGCTGCGGCTAAAGTAAAGGGCATTTTTATTTTTATCGGTTACCACTTTTACATAGTTGGGGTTGTGCAGTAAACTTTGGTTGGTAATTTTTTTCATTACTGAAGCTACCTGCACCTGTTTATCTTCAAATACTTTTAGTAAATTATTTACCGGTTCTTTTTTTACAAATGGTTCGTCGCCCTGTACGTTCAATACCACATCTGCGTCAATATTTTCTACGGCTTCGGCAATCCTGTCGCTGCCGCTTTCGTGTTGCTGTACGCTCATGATGGCTTTGCCGCCGTTTTTTACAATTTCATTAAAAATCAATTCGCTGTCGGTTACTACATATACCTCCGCAAACAAGCCCGTGGCCACTGTATTGTCATAGGTGTGCCTTATTACAGTTTTAGTGCCCAGCTGTTTCATTAATTTAAACGGAAACCTTGTTGCAGCGTATCGTGCCGGTATCATGGCAATTATTTTCATCTTTGTTGGCAAAAAATTATTCAAAAAAATTTATGCTTCAATTCAAGCTAATTGTAAACAGATTCTTTAGAAGGAAGTGTTTCGGTTTCGTAACCGCAGTTTTGGCATTTGTAAATTTTTTGAGCCACGGCATAGTTGCCAAAAAGCCAGGTAAGTATTGCCGTAAAAATATTTTCCGGCGATTGCCTGGCAACCAGGTTAAACTTATGCTGGAAACATTTGGGGCACAGCACCTGTTGTTGATACTCTTCTTCAAACCGGTTAATGAGGCGCTTCGCAGCTTCTTCATATCCTTTGCTTACTACCAGTTTAATGCCGCCAATTACTGCGCCAAATATCGGGTTTACCGTTACGGTATGCTCATCAAATAAATAACAGGGAATACCTTCGTGCTGCAAACGGGTAAGCAAAATATTTGCAGAAAAATAATCGTCGAATGTCTTTAACACTACGGTTTGCATGTACTAAAGATATTTAAAAAAAAGGGTTTTGTCAAATGGAGCTTTTTAGCTTATCACCCAGCTTATTTCGCCATTTTTTTCATCTTTTATTTCAATGCCCAGCGTTGCCAGTTTATTGCGAATGCTATCGGAGGTAACAAAATCTTTTGTGGCTTTTGCGCCTTTCCTTATATCCATCAGCAGTTGCATTACACCGTTAAAAATTTCTACGTTTGATGCAGTAACCGCTTTTAAACCCAGTACATCTTCCAAATAAAACTTAAACTTTTCCTGCATTTCCTGCAAAGTTGTGGCGCTTATTTCCGCCATGCTTATGCTGCCGCTTTTTAGTGAATTTATAATAGGCGCAAGCTCAAAAAAATTGGCAATTACTTTTGCCGTGCTAAAATCATCATCCATAAATCCTTCCATTTGCCCCAGCAGGTTCAGTATTTTATTATTGGTATTACTGCTGGTATTATTTTCCGAACCGGTTTGAGCAACCTCCAAAGCTTTAAGCGCATCATAAGCTTCCCAAAGGCGCTTTAAGGCTTTTTCACTTGCTGCAAGTGCATTGTTACTAAAATCCAAAGTGCTGCGGTAATGGCTTTGCAAAATAAAAAACCTTACCGTCATTGGGTGAAAAGCCTGCGATAGCAGGTGGTGGTTTCCGCTAAAAAGTTCGGTGAGCTGAATAACATTATTGTAACTCTTGCCCATTTTTCGGCCTTCAATAGTTATCATGTTATTGTGCATCCAGTAGTTTACTGGCGCTTCATGGTTGCAAATAGTGCTTTGGGCAATTTCACTTTCGTGGTGCGGAAAAAGCAAATCCATACCGCCGCCATGTATATCAAATCTGCTGCCCAAATATTTTGTAGCCATTGCCGAGCACTCTATATGCCAGCCCGGGTAACCTTCGCCCCATGGGCTTGCCCAGCGCATAATATGCTCCGGCGCTGCACTTTTCCACAAAGCAAAATCAGCTTTATCCTTTTTTTCCTCCTGGCCTTCCAGTTCTCTGGTAGTTTCCAAAAGCTCGTCAATTACCCGGCCGCTCAACTTGCCATAAGGAAATTTTGCCGCATATTTTTTTACATCAAAATATACCGACCCATTTATTTCATAAGCATAACCGGCATCAATAATTTTTTTTATCATGCTTATTTGCTCAATAATATGGCCGGTAGCCGTAGGTTCAATGGTAGGTTCAATGCAATTAAATTGCAACATAGCCCAGTGGTACAGGTTGGTATATTTTTGCACCAGCTCCATGGGTTCCAGTTTTTCCAGCAGGGCTTTTTGCTTACTTTATCTTCGGCATCACGGCCCAGTTCTTCAAAATGGCCCGCATCAGTAATATTGCGTACATAGCGTACTTTATACCCTTTTTGGGTAAGCCAGCGATACAGCACATCAAAAGTAATATACGGCCTTGCATGGCCCAGATGGCTTTCGCCGCTTACGGTAGGGCCGCATACATACATGCCCACATGCCCGGGTGTAATGGGTGTAAACACTTCTTTTTGCCTGCTGTAAGAATTATAAATTTGTAAACTCATATTTTATTTTTGTTTGCCTGCATTAGCGCCATGCCCGCCA
Source organism: Chitinophagaceae bacterium (assembly GCA_016699815.1). NCBI lineage: Bacteria > Pseudomonadati > Bacteroidota > Chitinophagia > Chitinophagales > Chitinophagaceae > Chitinophagaceae bacterium. Next base: position 1,455,977 of record CP065012.1, read on the forward strand.
TTGTTGTGTCACTCACTTGTACCGCATACCTATGGCCGGCTTTATTGCGCTGCAAATAAACGGCAATTATTACAAAGTTATTAAACGGCAACAAAAGGAAAAGAAGAAAGAAAAAAAATTCACCGGCGGCGGTGAAAAAAAGATGCGGCGAAACCATAAGTTCGTGAAAACAAGAACCTGGGCGTAGCCGGTTAAATATATTTCGTAAACATTTTCTCCGGCATTTTTTGTTGCTTTAAAAATGCATCCATAAAATCTTTAGGCACACTGTAATAATTTTCAACCTGGCCTATACCGGTTGCGCCTGTAGCAATACTTCCGGTTTCAAAAAACACATTTTGGTCGGCATCTGCCGTAAGCCAATCCGGCGTTACATCAAATTCGCAGGCTACCCGGTTTACAAAATCATCACTGGGTGTTATCCTTTTTTTATTGGCCTCATAGCGGCTGTATACCGGCTGCGAAACGCTAAGGCGTTTTGCCATTTGATCCTGATCTAATTTGTACTGTGTGCGAAGCATTTTTAGTTTGATACCAAAGCTCATAGCGGATTGATTGAGTATAATATAAAAAGCTAAAATAGCGAATATTTTATTCACTCAAAAAAGAATACCGTATGCACAAATTGAATGTGTAATTCGGGTGGATAAACTCATTTTTGCGCTATCCATCCATTGCGGCCGCAGGGGTGAAATAAAAAATAATTTTCATTAATAAAAAACAGAATATGAAAAAAGTAATAATATCAATACTGGTTCCTTTTCTTCTTACTACAATTAACAAAACTGCATTGAGCCAAACAGCAAACGATTAAACATTTAAAGTATGTGTAACCGTATCTTGTTGTGGAATTGGGCCATTTTCACTTGAAATTTGGAGCGAAACAACTTGTAATTATGTTACTGTGAATGTAAATAAAAACTCAGATCCGTCAAAAGCAAATATGTTGGTTGCAACTTTTAATAACGGAGTCCCAATTAAAGATCATAAAATAAATGTTACGGAGGATGTTTTATTAGCAGGCTCATATGATGACCAAACAAAAACTGCACTTTTTTTGCCAAAAGGAGATTATGAAGTTGATAATAATTCAATTGAATTTTTACCTATAGAAAGACCATCCATAAAAATTTGTATAAAAAGAGTAGTTAACGGTTCATTATTTGGCAATACCTATAGTTACACAATAAATTTTTGTATAATCATTCCTTCTCCTGTACTGCTTAAAGGCGCCGTCGGAGCTATAGCATTAAACCCCAATTTCTCTTTGGAGGAAATGAATAGAATTAAGTCAAGCGGTACTGCAGATTTTGAAGTAAATGAAGACACGCTTGTGTCTCAAGATAATATTAACTTTACCCTAAAAAAAGGAATATACAAAGTGAATAGTGATGGCACCATATATTTACAGTTTCAAAAAGTAAATTAATTTTTATTTTTAATAATAAAACCGCAGGTTTACTAATGTTAGTAAATTAATTTTGCAAAGAAACCTGCGGTTTTATTAAATTTATTAAGCATGAAAAAGAAACTACTTTATGGCTTAGCGTTTTTAATACTTGTAATTATCTTTTTATCCAGGTTTGGGTTTCAAATAGGCAATTTAAGAATTGGCCATCAGAAAGATTTTTCATATAATCAAAAAAGCAGCCTGGAGGGTTCCCTGTTTTATAAAAATTATTATGCTCAAAACAAGCTATTGTGTATTAATATATGGGCAACATGGTGCGTTCCTTGTATAGAAGAAATGCCCTCTTTAAATGCATTAAAATTGCAGTTTAGTAACAAACCCATTGAATTTCTGTCTTTATCAATTGACGACGATTCTGCTCAATTAATAAAATTTTTACAAACTCAAAAATTTGCATTTAAAGATATTACTCTGGAAAACAGCCAATATAGAAATGCCATACTCAATACACTGGAAGGCAAAAAATCCGATGCTTATATTGCCATAAAATCTGTACCCAATACTTATTTATTAAAAAATGGAGTAATTATTAAGTTTTTTCCCGGTCAGGTTGATACTGCTGAATTAAGAAAAGTTATTTCAGAAAACTTATAGCTTTAAGCCCTTCATTTCTAAGAAACTTATAGAAAAATATTGTATGCTTTATGAATTGATTTCATTAATCTTTTTTAATCCAATATAAATATAGGTATCTAAACTTTAAATGGCTCTTTGTGTTTTTCTCAAATTTTTCTTTTCTCTTTCATTAAAATTTTAATCAATGAAACTGTTTTTCATACTCTGTATGTTAACCTTTCCTACAATATCATTTTGCCAATCACCAGGCCAGCAAATAGTAGAAGGCAGCAAAACCCTTGTAGAACTTATTAAAGTAATTAAAACGCCCAGGCAAAACTTAACTGCACAAAATTTTACCCCGGCAAATAATAATGCCGCCGATAGTTGTGTCCTAAAACAGCGTAGCGACCTGTGTTATAAAAACAACAGTAGCAAAGTGCTTACCATAAGTATTTATAAGCGCAACGGCGATGTATATGATACCCTACCTTTTACCATGAAGGTACTTGCGCAAAAGCAGGAGTGCTGGTACGAGTTATGAGCGGGCATTTATAAATACAAAATAGAGCAGGATGCCACAACAGGTAAAACCATTTTAAGCGAAGGCGAGTTTAAACTTGAGGCCTGTGAAAACATGGTAAGGGAAATTTCGGAGTAAAAAAATGGCTGACTAAATATTGTAAGGAGTAGAAAATTCCTTATTGCCAAAAAAGTGGAGGTGGTATTATAGATTGGTGAAGACAAGAAACTATCCGGATAATTATTCACTCAAAAAAGAATACCGTATGCACAAATTGAATGTGTAATTCGGGTGGATAAACTCATTTTTGCGCTATCCATCCATTGCGGCCGCAGGGGTGATATATTAAAAGTTAAAAAAGCATGAGCCAGTAAAAACCCGCCGAAAGGAGCGGTGGCCCCTGGGATTAATTATGAAAAAGATTATTTTTACTTTACTTGCACTTGGGCTATTCGTAAGTACTTTTGCTCAAAGAGATAATTTAAATGAACAGCTTGAGCAACTTGGTCAAAACCATAATGAATTTTTGACTTTCATTTTTACAAAGACAAAGGATACTAAATTGTCACTTTGTGATAAAAAGAGTTATAAAATCTGGAATCAATGGGCAAAGGAATTTTTTGCTACAAAAAATGCTAAATGGGATGGGGATTTTGTAGAATTCTATGCTGCTAATAAATGGGACGAACAGCCACTTTATCCTAAAAAAGAATTGTCTGCAGAAGCTAACGATTATTTAAAAAAATTAGCAGATCAAATTGAATTATTGAACGATAAAAATATTGCTGGATTTGTAATTTTTTGCTCTAACCTTCAGAATGAAGCACTTTCTAAACTAAAAAGCGATAATGATGCGATTGTTGTAGGGGCCGCAATTGTAATTGCAAAATATTCTAGCCAATATTGGGATAGCCATATGGATGAATGGGTTAGCTATTATTCTGTTATGCTTTGCTCACCAAAGTATCAAACGAAGCTTAGTCCCACAGAGAAGAAAATATTACAATCTGATGCATCTGGTGCAATTAGTGGAGCAATTTCGGGAATTGGTGTACCACCTCCTATTGCTGGTTCAATTGCTGGCGCTTTAGTCTCTGGTGGATTTAGCTCCTGTATTACCGGAGTTTGCATAGGCTTCGGAATTGATCATATTACTGACTGGCTCTGGTAAATCAAAAGATATTGTAAATCAATTATATGAATATAAAGCATTTTCAAAAGGCTATGGCAAAGTCACTACTTGTTTCTTTGATATTCACAATTTCAATTGGTGTACTTGTTTTCATACTATTAGATATTTTTGTTTTCATAGATTTTTCCTCTATGACTTTAATAACTCCTGTAATAGCTGGTATTCCAACTGGTTATTTTATCCATAAGGTACTTAAAAATAAATATAATGATAACTAGCACTGTGAAATAAATAAGTAGTTAAAATGTTTTAGCTTCTAATTTTAAAAACTTACTTCTGCCAACAACTTAGTATTCGTTGGTTGTGCAGGACCAAAAATGAAATCGCATGTTGAATGAAATTTTTAAAATTGAAGATGACATGAAAAAAATCCGGGTTTTCATAGGTTCTCTTTCATGTCGTTCTTGGTTTAGTGTGCAGCTTAGTAATAGTGAAAGACCAACAGCAGTCTATGACTCTTTTATAGAAGATAAAAGCAGTTGGCAATAGAAGAAAAGAAGGCACAGATATCCATTATCGCATAAGCCAGGCGGCACATAAGTACCAGATGGAAACCTAAAGAACCAGGCCTCCTAAATATTTCTTTATCCTTCATAAAAATCCAACTGGGTTCATACTCGTTGGATTTTTTTAAAATTTTGCTTTGCCCTTTTATAAAACAATTTCAATTATTAAAGTATTTTTTTAGCTATGAAAAATATATTATTCCTGCTTTTTTTGTTCTTTTCTTTTTACGCAAAATCCCAATCGTCTGCAGATAAAATAGTAGAAGGCAGCAAAACCCTTGTAGAACTTATTAAAGTAATTAAAACGCCCAGGCAAAACTTAACTGCACAAAATTTTACCCCGGCAAATAATAATGCCGCCGATAGTTGTGTCCTAAAACAGCGTAGCGACCTGTGTTATAAAAACAACAGTAGCAAAGTGCTTACCATAAGTATTTATAAGCGCAACGGCGATGTATATGATACCCTACCTTTTACCATGAAGGTACTTGCGCAAAAGCAGGAGTGCTGGTACGAGTTAAGAGCGGGCATTTATAAATACAAAATAGAGCAGGATGCCACAACAGGTAAAACCATTTTAAGCGAAGGCGAATTTAAACTTGAGGCCTGTGAAAACATGGTAAGGGAAATTTCGGAGTAAAAAAATGGCTGACTAAATATTGTAAGGAGTAGAAAATTCCTTATTGCCAAAAAAGAGGAGGGGGTATTATAGATTGGTGAAGACAAGAAACTATCCGGATAATTATTCACCCAAAAAAGAATACCGTATTCACAAATTGAATGTGTAATTCGGGTGGATAACTACAATTTTGATTTATCAATCCAATGCGGCCGCAGAGATTGTATTATTAACAATTAAAAAAGCAGGAGCCACTAAACACCCGCACAAAGGAGCGGCGGCTCTTGGAAAAGTTTATGAAAAAGATTATTTTAGGATTAACAATTATTTTTAGTCTTGTGTGGAGCAATTCATTTGCACAGGGAAGTAAGCAAGAGATAGTATCCGGTCTTCAAAATTTTGATGTAAGTAGAAATGGGAGCACATTAGGAACAACAGAGAGGAAATGGTGGCAAACTGTATTAAACGTTGCCTCTGTTGTCGTTGCTGACGCTGGTGGGTTTTACGGAGGCGTGCAAGGTAGTGTAGCTGTTGCAGGGGCGGTTGGATTAGCAACTGGTGGTACAGGTGTTGCTGTTGTTGCTGGAGTTGCAGGTACAATTGCGGCTGCCGGCTCTTCTAATTTAGCTTATCAAGGGTTAAATTGGCGTGGGGCAAACCAGATACATTATGGTTCACTAACGATAACACTACCCGAAAAATATCGTTTTTTGGGGCCTGTGGGAAGAGACCATAACACTGTAATTCATAATAACTTCTTTAATAGTTTGCCATTAGAATCATATTATCGTCCATTATTGGACGAAAGCCAAATTCGTGTAATTGAGCATGAAAAAATGCAAGAAACATTTACTTTTGTAAAAAATCTCGGCCTTTCTTATGCTCAAAGAAACTTTGACTTTAACTATTTTGCGAATGAATTAATGAGTAAACAATTAATGACAATTGACGGAAAAGAAATTTTAAGTGCTTTTTTTAATAAGTATAAAGTTTGCTCATCGCCGACGGATATGGAAAATTTAATTAATTATTCTATTAATATTGTTGCTGAAAGCCGATTAAATGAAATAGAAAAAGAAAGTTTGATAGGGGCGTTTATAATAGCATCCGAAAGCCCGTTTTACTATGCTCAATAAACCCCTTATTATGCAGAAAAAAGTAATTGGAAACATGGTTTTTGCTGTAGCTTTCTTAATATTTCTATGGCGGTTGAATCCAGGCTACACTCGTTGGGAGGCAAAAATTAATGTTCTTTTTTGCGTTGCAATCTTAATTACTGGGGCAATTAAGCTCATTAGGAAACGCTAACTAAGTATTTTCGTTCTTTTGCTGGTTTTGTGTACTGCCATTAAGCAAAGCAGTGAGGCCAACAGCAGTCTATGACTCTTTTATAATAGATAAAAACAGTTTGGCAATAGAAGAAAAAGTTTTCAACGATAAAGAAAAAAATTGTTTTTCTGTTAATTACTCTCATATTTTTCCAGTACGTTTATTTATCTATTGCTTCGTGGATTAGAAAATACTGAAAGTATCGGCGGTTTTAAGATTGATGTAAATCTACTTATCAAAGCTATTATTTTTCAAGCCTTACATCGTTAGGGATATTATATATACTGTTTTATAATCAATAGAGTTAAGCACCTCAAATTATTTTTACCCTGTATAAAAAGCCAATTGGGTTCATCCCGGTTGGCTTTTTATAAAACCTTGCCAATTACTTTTCTAAAACAACTATTTCAATTATTAAAATAAATTTTTAGCAATGAAAAATATAGTATTCATTCTCTTTATGTGCTTATCATTCTACACAAAAGCACAAACAGCCACCGAAAAAATTGTTGAAGGCGGTAAAACTCTTGTAGAGCTAATAAAGGTTTTTAAAACGCCCAGGCAAAATACAAGCCCTCAAAACCTTACCGCAGCTTCTCATACTGCCACATCAGCCGATAGTTGCGCCATAAAACAGCGCAGCGATTTGTGCTATAAAAACAGCAGCAGCAAAGTGTTGGCCATAAGTATTTACAGGCGCAATGGAGATGTATATGATAACCTTCCTTTTACCATGAAGGTTATTGCGCAAAAGCAGGAATGCTGGTATGAGTTAAGAGCAGGAATTTACAAATACAAAATAGAGGCAGATGAAGGTTTAGGTAAAACACTTTTAAGTGAGGGTGAGTTTAAGCTTGAGGCTTGTGAAAACATGATAAGGGAAATAACGGAATAAAGATATTTTATTCACTCTCACTGGCGCATAAATGCCACATTGCTTAATGTTAGGCACAGATACGCCACACACATTTAACGCCCTGCATATTTGCAGAGAATACAATTATATATATTTCAAAAACATTTTCTCCGGCATTTTTTGTTGCTTTAAAAAAGCATCCATAAAATCTTTAGGAACGCTGTAATAGTTTTCTACCTGGCCAATGCCGGTGGCGCCGGTGGCAATACTTCCGTTTTCAAAATACACATTTCGGTCGCCGTATGTTGTAAGCCATTCCGGCGTTACATCAAATTCATTTGCTACACGGGTTACAAAATCATCATCGGGAGTTATGCTTTTTTTATTGGCCTCATAGCGGCTGAATTGTATATAGTTAAAAATCAAAAAAGTTGCGAATATTTTATTCACCCAAAAAAGAATACCGTATTCACAAATTGAATGTGTAATTCGGGTGGATAACTACAATTTTGATTTATCAATCCAATGCGGCCGCAGAGATTGTATTATTAACAATTAAAAAAGCAGGAGCCACTAAACACCCGCACAAAGGAGCGGCGGCTCTTGGAAAAGTTTATGAAAAAGATTATTTTAGGATTACTCGTTTCTTTTGTGTTATTAAATTCTTATGCACAAACTATTCCGAATTCCATAAGGGCGTTAGGTGGGGGCTATGCAGCAATTTATGTAGATATTTACAACAATTCTGTTGAAACTGGCAGGACTTTAATAAACTCTGGTAAGTATAATGATGTAAATACTTTGGTAGCTAAAGCCGATAAAAACAATACATTAAAAAATGTCCCTGATTTTAAAGACAACTTTGTGAACTTTCTTAATGGCATTCTAAGTAAAGGACATCAACCGCTCTCACTAAGTTCTAATGCCCTTTCTTCAGAAGGGAATAAAGTTCTTGCTAGTATTAACTCTTATGTAAATAACAACGAGGACTTAAGTGGTTTGGATTCTTATATGACCACTGTTTCTACAACTCTCAAAAGTTCTAAAACAATCAGGGCAGAAGAAAAGCAGTTTTTAGCTCTCTATATAACCACAACCATGGTGCATTACAACTTTGCTCAAACTCTAGTGGCGAGTGGATATTACAGTCCTACAGGTTTTTGGCAAGGTGTTAAATGCGCATTCGGAACCATTGGTGGTGCTGTATTGGGAGGACTTGCGGGTGCGGCTGTCGGCACAGTAACTTTGCCAGTTATAGGAACTGTAAGTGGTACTGTCGTAGGTTTTTATGGAGGTGCAATGAGTGGCGCTGCTGCTTCTTGTTTTTAATTAAATAAAAGTGTACGTTTGCTTTATGAAACAGAGAGGCTTTATAGGTTTTATTTTAATAATTGGGTTTATTATATTGTCATCTTGGCAATTGATTTTATCCATTCAACAACAAAATCTTATTCGTGGCATTTTGAGTGGGGTTGGCCTTTTAATGTTTGTTGTGCTTTTGAGAAGCCTGATTTTGAATATTACAAAAAAATCTTCCTAAAAATTTAAGCCGGTGTCTTTTAGAAAGGGCTTTCTTTCATTCCCTAATATGTTAGAAAGCCCTTTTAAATTCCTTTAATTTTTATACACTTATTCATTTGCCTAAAGGGCATAAAAATTAAATTGTAACAATGAAACATATTTTATCTATAATTTTTTTAATTACATCATTCTACACAAAGGCACAATCTTCTACCGAGAAAATCATAGAAGGCAGCAAAACACTTTTGGAATTAATAAAAGTAATTAAAACGCCCAGGCAAAATACAAGCCCTCAAAACCTTACCGCAGCTTCTCATACTGCCACATCAGCCGATAGTTGCGCCATAAAACAGCGCAGCGATTTGTGCTATAAAAACAGCAGCAGCAAAGTGTTGGCCATAAGTATTTACAGGCGCAATGGAGATGTATATGATAACCTTCCTTTTACCATGAAGGTTATTGCGCAAAAGCAGGAATGCTGGTATGAGTTAAGAGCAGGAATTTATAAATACAAAATAGAAGCAGATAGTGATTTAGGCAAAACACTTTTAAACGAGGGTGAGTTTAAGCTTGAGGCTTGCGAAAATATGATAAGGGAAATAACGGAATAAAGATATTTTATTCACTCTCACTGGCGCATAAATGCCACATTGCTTAATGTTAGGCACAGATACGCCACACACATTTTACGCCCTGCATATTTGCAGAGAATACAATTATATATATTTCAAAAACATTTTCTCCAGCATTTTTTGTTGCTTTAAAAAAGCATCCATAAAATCTTTAGGAACGCTGTAATAGTTTTCTACCTGGCCAATGCCGGTGGCGCCGGTTGCAATACTTCCGTTTTCAAAATACACATTTCGGTCGCCGTATGTTGTAAGCCATTCCGGCGTTACATCAAATTCATTTGCTACACGGGTTACAAAATCATCATCGGGAGTTATGCTTTTTTTATTGGCCTCATAGCGGCTGAATTGTATATAGTTAAAAATCAAAAAAGTTGCGAATATTTTATTCACCCAAAAAAGAATACCGTATTCACAAATTGAATGTGTAATTCGGGTGGATGACTGCAATTATGATTTATCAATTCAATGCGGCCGCAGAGATTGTATTATTAACAATTAAAAAAGCAGGAGCCACTAAACACCCGCACAAAGGAGCGGCGGTTCTTGGAAAAGTTTATGAAAAAGATTATTTTTACTATCCTTACATTGGGGCTATTCATAAGTGCTTTTGCTCAAAGGGATAATTTAAACAAACAACTTGAGCAACTTGGACAAAACCATAATGAATTTTTGACTTTTATGTTTACAAAGACAAGGGATAATAATTTATCACTTTGTGATAAAAAGAGTTATAAAATCTGGAATCAATGGGCAAGGGAATTTTTTGCTACAAAATATGCAAATTGGGAAGGGGATTTCGTTGACTTCTATGCAGCTAATAAATGGGACGAACAGCCTCTTTACCCCAAAAAAGAATTGTCTGCGGAAGCTAATAGTTATTTAAAAAAATTAGCAGATCAAATTGAATTATTGAACGATAAAAATTTTGCTGGCTTTGCAAACTTTTGCACTAACCTTCAGAATGATGCACTTTCTAATCTAAAAAGCGATAATGATGCCATTATTGTAGGTTCTGCTATTGTTGTTGCAAAGTATTCTAGCCAATATTGGGATAAGCACATGGATGAGTGGAATAATTATTTTTCTGCTATGCCTTGCTCACCAAAACATCAAACCAAGCTTAGCCCCACAGAGAAGAAAGTATTACAAGCCGATGCATCTGGTGCAATTAGTGGAGCAATTTCAGGAATAGGTGTACCGCCGCCTGTAGCTAGCTCAATAGCTGGCGCTTTAGTATATGGTGGTTTTAGTTCTTGTATTACAGGAGTTTGCATAGGTTTCGGAATTGATCATATAACTGACTGGCTCTGGTAATTCAATAGATAAACCCAACAATATGGATTTAAAGCATTTTCAAAAGGCAATGGCAAAGTCACTACTTGTTAGTTTGATATACACAATATCAATTGGTGTGCTTGTAGGCATTCTATTAGATATTTTGGTTTTCAAAGACTATTCTCTCCTGACAATAATAACACCTGTATTAGCCGGCATTCCCACAGGTTACTTTTTCCATAAAGTACTCAAGGAAAAACATTATGACAACTAGCAATGTGAAATAAATAGGTAGTTAATATATTTTAGCTACCTATTTTAAAAACTTGCTTCTGTCAACAACCAAGTCTTCGTTAGGTTTACAGTACCAACAATGAAGTTGTATGTTGAACGAAAAATGTAAATTTGGAGTTGTCGTAAATTAAATCCTGATTTTCGTCGGTTTTCTTTAACAACGTCGCTTGTCTTGTACGCTGCCAAAAGCGTAAGTGGAAAACACCATCAGCAGTCAATGGCTTTGTAATATTTAGAGGTTCTGGTGATGCCTTTTCTTGCCTAATGGCTGCCGTTGGTGCAGTAACGGGAATAGGTACACTCGCATCTACAATACAGGGAGCAACAATGGCAACGGCTCTTGGCGTTGTTAAAACAATCTTTGGCGTTTATTTTAGTGCTTTTGCAGCGGCTTGGGCAGTGTATGAATTTGGAGATTGTATGGGATGGTGGTAGTTTAGCATTGTTTGCGTTCTCAATTTTATTGATTTAATAATAATACTAAACTTATGAATCTGATTAGAATACTTGTGGCTCTTTTATGTTGTTTCGGCATTTTCAAAACTTTGCTGAATATTATTTGGTTATTTTACCCCGAAATTTTAACCTTTGGCTTACTGAAAAAGCTGAAATATTCATCTAAGTTTGAAAAAGTAACTTTTTATCTTGCCGGTATAGTTTGCATGAGCTACTACATTTATACGGTATATATAAAATTAATAACAAATTGATCCGATTTTTATAAAGGGATTAAACAGTATCCAGTGAATTCAAAAATTCACGCCACCGCTGGTCTTGTGTGCTGCCTTCAGGCAAAGCTGTGAGGCCAATAGCTGTAAAGAGTTTCTTTTCTAAATAAACCTTTTTTCCAATAAATACTCTGCTATCTGCACCGCATTGGTGGCGGCGCCCTTGCGCAGGTTGTCGCTCACTATCCAGCAGTTGAGCGTATTGGGCCGGGTTTCGTCCCGCCGGAGGCGGCCTACAAAAGTATCGTCTTTTTCATTTGCGGTAAGCGGCATTGGGTAAATGGCATTGGCCACATCGTCTTTAACCACTAAGCCCGGTGAAGCAGCCAGCAAATTTTTTAACTCCTGCAAATCAAAATCTTTTTCAAATTCAATATTCACGCTTTCGCTGTGGCCACCCAGTGTAGGTATGCGTACGCAGGTTGCAGTTACGGCAATGCTGTTGTCACCCATAATTTTTTTGGTTTCGTTCACCATTTTCATTTCTTCCTTGGTATAGCCGTTTTCCAAAAATGCATCTATATGCGGTATGGCGTTTTGGTCAATAGGGTAATGATAAGCCATGGGGCCATCGGTAATGCCCTTGCGCTCATTCATCATTTGCTCCACTGCTTTTACGCCGGTGCCGGTAACGCTTTGATATGTGCTTACCACCACTCGTTTTATGGTATACCTTTTATGCAGCGGGTTTAGCACCAGCAGCATTTGTATGGTACTGCAATTGGGGTTGGCAATAATTTTATCTGTAGGTTCAAGCGCTGCTGCATTTACTTCGGGTATCACTAATTTTTTTGTGGCATCCATGCGCCATGCGCTGCTGTTGTCTATAACGGTAATTCCTGCTTCGGCAAATTTTGGAGCCCATTCAAGCGATGTACTTCCACCTGCAGAAAACAAAGCAACGTTTGGCTTTAAAGCAATTGCATCTGCCATGCTTACCACTTTACAATTCTTGCCATTAAACACAATAAGCTTTCCCACAGATTTTTCAGAAGCCACGGGAATAAGTTCCGAAACCGGGAAATTCCTCTCGGCTAAAATCTGCAACATTTTTGAACCTACCAGGCCCGTGGCGCCAACTACCGCAACTTTCATTTTACTTAATTTGGGGCAAAATTAAGATACTAACATTGCTTGTACAAATGCTTTGCAGCACTTTAATTTTAATTTAAGTTTGTACCAATAATATGGGTAAAGAAAGTTTTATTTACAATGTTACCGTAAAGGTTGCTGCTGGCATTGGTAATGAATGGCTGCAATGGCTACAAAAAGAACACATACCCGAAGTAACCGCTACGGGTTGCTTTTCACACGCCATTGTGTTACATTTATTTGAAATGGACGACGGCGAAAGCTGTACTTATGCCATACAATATTATACCGATAGTATAAAAAACCAGGAACGCTACATTGCCCAATTTGCCAATGGGCTGCGGCAAAAATCATTCGACAGATGGGGCGATAAATTTGTAGCTTTTAGGACTTTTATGAAAGTTGTGAACTAATTGTGCAAAACAAAGCGGCTTCTTTAAACGCAAAAATTCACGCTTCTCTTGCATTCCGCTATGGCAAAGGTTTTTAGTGCTTTTTTATGAAAGCCGCTACAGCAAAGGGTTTTAGCGTATCTCGCCCAACAATAAATCAATTACCCCATTAGGATAATCTTCCGGAAAGCCTGTCAATACTCATTTATTGGCTTTATAAAAAAATAAAATTGTTGCCAAAAAAAGTTTTATTGAACTAAAAATCCCTCTATATTTGCCCCACTATAAATTTTTCAAAAAAATTATTATGAACAAAGCAGAATTGATCTCTAAAATTGCTGATGATGCAGGCATCACAAAAACACAAGCTAACGAAGCGTTAGATTCTTTTGTTGCAGCGGTTACAAAAACATTAAAATCCGGCGACAAAGTTACACTGGTTGGTTTTGGTACCTTCTCAGTATCCAAAAGGGCTGCCCGTAATGGCCGCAACCCGCAAACAGGCGCTGTAATTAAAATTAAAGCTAAAAAAGTAGCAAAATTTAAAGCCGGTAAAGAACTATCAGCTAAAATCTAACCGATTGCTGATGAAATGAAAAGCAAGATACAATTGGTGTCTTGCTTTTTTTATCTTGCATATTATCCATTTAAAAAATAACATTCATTTTATGGGACGTGGTGATATCAAAACAAAAAAAGGAAAAATTTTTGCAGGTTCTTTTGGTAAAAAAAGAGCAGCAAAACCGCCTAAGAAAAAATCAACTCCAAAAAAGAAAGCTTAAGTTTTTCAAAACCCGGTTTCCTGGCTGCCATTGTGCAGCCTTTTTACTTTATGCTGCTTTTACTTAATGAAACAAACTGCAGACAGCCAAAAAAAATCAACCTTAATTATTTATGATTGAAATCAGGTTTTGAAAATCGCAAAAAATAACTACTCGTTTAACTTTGATTAAAAAGACAATAGGCAACCTATAAAAACCAAAACTTCATTTAATATTGGGGCTTTTCAACAGCCTTAATCCATAAAGCAGGTTCAAATGGCCTACAATTCAGGATTTTACGCCAATTAATGGCCGCATATTTTTATCGGTATAAAAAAAGGTTTCGCAGTATTTTACCTATAATAATTACAAATTTTATAAAAAAATTGTAGAAATAACCAAAAACGCAGTAATATTGCATTGGAAAAGGCTTGCGAAGAATATCCTAATCATTAGCTACTTCAAAGCTTATTCGGTTCCCATACAAAATTATCATTTCATTTTTCTTTATCAGAACGTTAGAATTTTTTGAAAAACGCAGTTTCATTTTTATATGTACGACATACTACAACTGAACGACTTCCTCGTTCCTGAATTGCTTGATATTGCAGAAACACTTAAAATAACCAATGCAAAAAAACTCGGCAAGCAAGACCTCATTTATAAAATTCTTGACAAACAAGCTATTATGACAGCAGAGAAAAAAAACAACGACGGTGAAAAACCAAAGCGCAAACGCATCGTAAAAACGGCAACATCCAATGGCATTGAAGAAGCAGAAGTAATGCAGGAAGCGCCTTCTAAAAAAGAAGCACTGCCGCAAAGAGGCAAAAAAACAGAAATAACTGAGAAGAAAAATGCAAAGCCAAAAAAAGAATTTGCGCCTGAGCTGCCCTTATCGGAAGACGAAGAGTTGCAACCCATCTCCAGCGAACAAACAACCGTACCCGCTGCCATTGCGCAAATGCTGCAGGCAGAAGATACACAACAGGAAGATGTAGAAGAAGCCCCGATACAACCCAAAGAATATAAACAACAAAAACCTCCTGTTTTTAATATAGAATTTGATGGCGTTGTACTGGGTGAAGGTGTTTTGGAAATGATGCCCGATGGATATGGGTTTTTACGCAGCAGCGATTACAATTACCTCAGCAGCCCTGATGATATTTATGTTTCCCCGTCGCAAATAAAATTATTTGGTTTAAAAACTGGCGATACGGTTGATGGTTCCGTGCGTCCGCCAAAAGAAGGCGAAAAATATTTTGCCCTTTTAAAAGTTGAAACCATCAATGGTAAAACGCCGGAAGAAGTTAGGGACCGTGTGCCTTTTGATTATTTAACGCCATTGTTTCCGTTTGAAAAGCTGGAACTTACTACAAGGGCAGATAATTTCAGCACCAGGATAATGGATTTATTTACTCCAATAGGCAAGGGCCAGCGTGGCCTTATTGTGGCACAGCCCAAAACCGGTAAAACCATGTTGCTGAAAGAAGTGGCCAATGCCATTGCCGAAAACCACCCTGAATGTTACCTGATGGTAGTGCTGGTTGATGAAAGGCCGGAAGAAGTAACCGATATGGAACGAAGTGTAAAAGCAGAAGTAATTGCATCCACATTTGATGAGCCTGCAGAAAAGCATGTAAAAGTTTCTACCATTGCTTTGCAAAAAGCCAAGCGCCTTGTGGAGTGTGGTCATGATGTGGTGATTTTACTTGATTCTATTACCCGATTGGCACGTGCCCACAATACTGTTGCGCCAAGTAGTGGAAAAGTTTTGAGTGGCGGTGTAGAAGCAAATGCCATGCAAAAACCTAAACAATTTTTTGGTGCAGCCCGTAAAATTGAAAACGGAGGTTCGCTTACTATTTTGGCAACAGCGCTTGTAGATACCGGAAGCAAAATGGACGAAGTGATATTTGAAGAATTTAAAGGAACCGGCAACATGGAATTGCAACTTGACCGCAAGTTGAGCAACCGAAGGATTTACCCGGCAATTGATATAGTATCTTCCAGCACAAGGCGTGACGATTTATTGCTGGACAAAGACACTTTTCAGCGTATGTGGGTATTGCGCAAGCATATTGCCGATATGAACTCTGAAGAAGCCATAACCATGTTGCTGAAAAACATGAAAGGCACCAAAAACAATGCAGAGTTTTTAACCAGTATGAACAATTAAATTTACAGATAAAAATTAATGCTTATAGCCGCTGTTTACCAGCGGTTTTTTATTTTATAAAAAATACCTGCCCTTTCCAATAAAGCGCCATTTTTTTCGTTGATAATTATTCAAAACAACAGTAATGCCCGGTAGATATTTTTTGTTTTTTTTGCTTCTCTTTAGTACAAAACTTCATGCACAGGATATTACCGGGTTGTGGAAAGGCAGGCTTTATAACGACAGTACAAAAATGTACTACAAATACGAAATTGGTATCAGCGAAGAAAAAGGAAAGCTATCGGGCTTTTCCCATACCTGGTTTATATTAAACGATACCCAGTATTTTGGAATAAAAGAGGTTAAAATAAAAAGAAAAGATGGAAAAATAATAGTTGAAGACGACAAACTCATTTCCAACAATTACCCGGTAGCGCCGGCAAAGCATATACGACAATTAAATGTATTGACATTAACGGTGGAAGACAGCATTATGAAACTCACCGGGCCTTTTGCCACCAACCGCACCAAAGAATGGGCGCCGCTCACCGGCCATATTGAATTACAAAGAAAAAATGATTTTTGGAACTCCTCACTTGTGCCACATTTGGCAGAATTAAAGCTGGAAAACAAATTAATATTTGTAAAACAAGAAAAAGAAAAACAACAATTTTTAGCAAAAGTAGAGTTAAGGAAAAAAGAAGAATTGGAAAGCCTTGCATTTAATCAAAAGAAAATTGAAGCGGTATATGCACCCAACCCTGCAGAAGAAATGGAAACAAATGAAAAAGTTTTAAGCATAGAAAAAAATACAGGCAAAAAGGAACTGATTGAAAAGCAAACTACAACCACAAAAGAAATTGCTCAGCTAAAAGCAAAGAAAATAAAAATCAACACTGAAAAAATAAAACCTGTTTTACCTGAAGAAAACAAGGAAATAGCGCTAAGCGAAACTACAAAGCAGGAACCTTCTGCAATTGGGCAAAATCCATCAGCCCAAATAAAGAAAAAAGAAACAAAACCATTGACTGCGCCGGCTACCCAGGCTGCTGCTCAGCTTAAAGAACGGGCGCTGGAAATTCAACAAACGGTTTCGTTTACATCAGACAGTTTAAGGCTTTCGTTATATGACAATGGCGAGGTAGATGGCGATACAGTAACTGTTGTAATGAACGGGCAAATATTTATTGCTAAAGCTGGTTTAAGCACTACTGCCATTAACAAAACCATATATATCCCTAAAGAACAGGATACGCTGCAGTTGGTAATGTATGCAGAAACGCTTGGACATATTCCTCCCAATACCGGCTTATTAGTGATAAGAGACGGCAAAGAAATGTATGAAGTGCGCTTTAGCGGCGATCTGAAAAAAAATGCCGCAATAATTTTTAAGAGAGAAAAGAAATAAGCAGTGAATGGAAATCTTATTTACCAAAACCTTATATACAAAGCAGCAAGAATTCCGCAAACTATTAAAGCGCCCACTAAAAATGCCGGTTGCATCTTAAACATTTTTTTATCTATCTCCAGGCCCTGTGGTTTTATCCCTTTTTTAATTTCATAAAAACTAATGAGCGCCATTCCTGTAACGCACAATAAAAAAACAATAGCCATCCTGTCTATAAACGGAATTTCATAAATGCCCTCTGCATTGGGCACGGCAAAGTTTATGGAATATAAAAAAGACAGGTTTACAAACTGGGGCAAAAATTTAAAAAACACCGAAAGTAAAAAACCCCCAATTGTTGCAAACAAGGCCGCATTACTGGTAGTTTTTTTCCAGAAAAAGCCCAGTAAAAACATGGCAAAAATTCCCGGGCTCACAAAGCCTGTATATTCCTGTATATATTGAAAACCTCCTTTTTTATCAATGCCTAAAAATGGAGCAATAATTACAGCAAGTACCATAGCCACAATAATGGTTACCCGGCCAATCCATACCTGCTTCTTTTCATCTGCATTGGGGTTTATATTTTTTTTATAAATATCCAGGGTAAAAATAGTAGCTATGCTGTTGGCTTTGCCAGCAAGAGAAGCAACTACGGCAGCAGTAAGCGCTGCAAAAGCAAGGCCTTTTAAACCTGGGCCAAGCAGATTGAGTAAAACAGGGTATGCCCTGTCAGGGTTTAATTCTCCGTTTTGCATCATCTCGGTTTGAAAATTTCCTTGCTGATGTAATACATAGGCCGCAATACCCGGCAACACAACAATTACAGGCATTAAAAGTTTTAAGAAAGAGGCAAATAAAATTCCGTTGCGTGCCGTTTTTAAATCGGCGCCAAGCGCCCGCTGCGTAATATACTGGTTGCATCCCCAGTAATTTAAATTTACAATCCACATGCCGCCTATTAAAACCGATATGCCTGGCAAATCAATATAATTGGGGTTGGTTTTGTCAAACACCATGTGAAAATGATCGTTGGCTTTATGGGTAAGAATATTAAAACCGTTAATAACGCCTGTTGTACCAAATTCGTCTGATACCAGGTTTAATGCAAGGTAAGTAGTAATTAAACCGCCAATAACCAATACCAATACCTGTATTACGTCGGTATAGCCAATTACCTTCATACCGCCAAGCGTAATAATAATAGCAAATGCTGCAAGCAAATACATGCAGGTTGAAGTTGAAATTCCAGAAATACTGTTTATGGCCAATGCACCTAAATATAAAATTGAAGTAAGGTTTACCAGCACATAAAGCAGGAGCCAGAATACGGCCATTATCATTGCTACCGTACTATTATAGCGCTTATTGAGGAATTGCGGCATGGTGTAAATTTTATTTTTTAAATACACCGGAATAAAAAATATGGCCACCACCATTAGTGTTGCAGCCGCCATCCATTCATAAGTTGCAATAGCCAAACCCATTTTAAATCCGCTTCCACTCATGCCAATAAATTGTTCAGCAGAAATATTAGAAGCAATTAAAGATGCCCCAATAGCCCACCAGGTAAGTGAGCCTTCTGCTAAAAAATAGTCATGCGATGCCGAAACAGATTCTTTTTTCTTTTTACGGTACACCCACAAACCATAACCAGCTACCATAAAAAAATATATAAAAAATACAATATAGTCGTTGGTGGAAAGGGTGTTCATAATAGCAATAATGAAGTTACAATTTTGGCAAACAGCTTTTTGACCTCATAAATTTAAGTGTATTATGAATTGTAAAGTCAGCCAAGCAAAAAAATTAAAGAAAGGATAATTGAGGGTAATTTTTTTTTATATAATACCGCTATAAAGCAAATCAAAAAATTAAATGCTCCCGGTTTTTAATTTTATCACCTGTCATTTCGGTTACCAGTTGTACAAATGGAATAGTTTTGAGCGTTTTTTGCAAAATAGAAAATTCGCCTTCGTCAACATCTTGTCCTTCGGTTTTAACCAGCCATAAAAAATCGAGGTGCTTAAATTCGGGAAGCAAATATTCTCCATCGTACTGGTTGTTGTACAGGTAATGAAAAGTATTGTTTACAAAAACAGGGTATTCAAAAATAGAAAAAAAATAATCCCTGTTTTTTTTACGCAATTGAATTTCCAGCAAATTATTGAGCCGTAGGTTTATGCCCAATTGCTGGTTGGCATGCCAACTAAAAATATAATCTTTTACCGGTGCAACAATCCCCAAAAGCCTGGCATGCTCAAAAAAATGGGTTGTTGCATCATCATTATTTAATTTCAGCTTCATGCGCCGGTAACTTTTTTTGCAAATTAAAAAGTAAGGTCTAAGGTTAATTCCTCTTTTCCACGCAGGAGTTTTACTTTGGTAGATTGGCCTTTATTGAATTTATTCAAAGCCTGCATATACGTTTGTACGTCAGAAACATTATGTTCGCCCAATTGTATGATTACGTCGCCGGTTTTTACACCGGCTTTTTCTGCAGGTCTGTTTTCGCTTACGCCATCTACCAGCACACCATTGCCGCTAAATGTATAGTCGGGCATTATGCCCATACTTACTTTAAAACTGCTTTTCCCCATATTCGCTTCTCGGGTTTTTGTAAAAACAAGTTTATTTTTATTATCGGTTGTTGCAATTATTGATTGAATATAGGTAACAATGGACCGTATGCCTTTATAATTTATTTTGTTGGCATCATCGCTGGGTTTATGATAATCGCTATGGGTGCCGGTAAAGAAAAACAAAACCGGTATATCTTTTCTGTAAAACGATGTATGGTCGCTTGGCCCGCTGCCGCTGCTGTCTATCTTTATTTTAAAAAACTTATCATGTTCATTAATTATTTCTCCCCAGGTTGGTGAAGTACCATAGCCGCCAATGGTAATACTATGCGTACTATCGTTTAACCTACCCAGCATATCCATATTAATCATGTAACTAATAGATTTTAAATCTACTGTTGGGTTTTCAGTAAAATATTTTGAACCGTAAAGGCCCAACTCTTCCCCGGAAAAAGCAATAAAAAGAAAATTATGTTTTTTATACTCTACTTTTTTATCATTGGCCCATTGGGCTAGTTCAATTAAAGCTGCTGTTCCGCTTGCATTATCATCTGCACCATTATGAATCATGGGTGTATGGCCGGTGTATAAAGAGTTTTTATCTTCTCCATATCCAAGATGGTCGTAATGTGCACCCAATACTATGGTGGATGCAGCATTGTTATTTATATACCCTATTACGTTGTGGCCAGTACGTTTGCTTAGCCCAGATGATACAACTATTTTTATAGTTTTATCTTCATTATTCTCTTCAAAAAAAATTTTATATACTGGGTATTTTACATAAACCGCCGGCACAGAGGCAACCTCTAGTTTTGCTTTGGCATCGTATTGCAGGCCATCCTCGGTTGCCGAAGAATTATAAAAAACCACTGCTTCAATTCCGTCTTTTGCGGCCTCTTTAATTGCGGTTTGTAAATAATCATCCAGGTTAAAATGTGGATTGGTTTTACTTTCTTCCATTGCAGCGGCTAAGTCCACTTGCAAAAGGGTTACCTTATATTTTGCCGTTTTGGAAAAAGTATATACAAAACTTCCTGTTTTTGAAAAAGAAAGCGGGAACCAGTCTTCATACAATTTTAACGGCACACCATTCACAGAAAATTTTGTGTCTTTGGTTAATTTTTTACCATCATTTACTTCAAAAGCCTGGATAAACGTTCCGTTGTCCCCGGCTGCTTTAAGGCCCGCTTGCTTAAACTTCTTTTCAATGTAGTCATAGGCCAGTTTTTCACCTGCCGTCCCAGTTCTGCGGCCTTCCAGTTTATCGCTTGCAAGGTATTCTACGTTTGCTTTAATACTTTTAAGTACTGGGTCGTTACTTTTCTTGTTTTGTGCAAAAGAGGTTTGATATATTAGTGTAAATACTATTAATATTTTCTTCATGTTTCAATTATTTGCCCAAAGATAGCCAGCAATACCCTTTCCAAATATAAGATTTCCTAAAAAGGCATTTCCCCTTTCTTATTTCGTAAATTAATATAGTGTACAACACTTATTTTTGCCGCCAACTTTTAGGTTTCATTTGACCAGCAAAATTCATATTGTACTTGTAGGCAATCCCAATAGTGGAAAATCATCACTTTTTAATGTCCTCACCGGGCTAAATCAAAAAGTAGGCAATTTTCCCGGTGTAACGGTTGATAAAAAAACCGGAAATACTTCTATTACTTCTACTCTATCGGCACACATTACCGATTTACCTGGCACTTATAGCCTTTACCCAAAAAGAAATGATGAATGGGTAAGTTATAAGGTATTAATGCAGCAGGATGCCACTATTAATCCAGATATAATTGTGGTGGTTGCCGATGCAAGCAACCTAAAAAGAAATTTATTGTTTTGTTCGCAAATTATAGACTTAAAGATACCCGTAGTAATTGCCTTAAGCATGATGGATCTTGCCAAACGCAACAATATACAAATTGACATTAATGGGCTCGAAAGAGAATTGGGTGTACCCATAGTACCTGTAAACCCAAGGAAAAACAAAGGTATTGCTGAATTAAAAAAAGCCATTGCCCTTGTGCATGAAAATATTTACCAGTTGCCTGCCAGGGATTTTATTGATAGCTCGACGCTTGCCGAAACTGCGGTTGCCCGGGTAAAAACTGTAGTAAATGGTATTAGTAATTACGGGGCCATTCATTATTTAATTAATCACGAAAACTTTTCACTTTCTGATACCGATCAGGAGGCTATTGAAAATATAGAAGTAGAAAATAAATTTAACCCTACCAAAACACAGGCCGAAGAAATTATGCTTCGTTATGGACGAATAAAACAGGTAATGCACCAAACCGTTGTAGAAAGCGATCCATTAAAAAAATATCTTTTTTCCGAAAAGCTCGACAATATTTTGTTGCACCGTTTTTGGGGTTATGTAATTTTATTACTGGTTTTATTTTTGCTTTTTCAAAGTATTTTTTCATTTGCCCAATATCCTATGAGCGCTATTGAATGGGGTTTTGGACAGGTTACCGGATGGCTGGGAAATATTTTACCTGCAGGCTGGCTTACCAATTTATTTTTAAATGGTTTTGTGGCCGGCTTAAGTGGTATTTTAATTTTTGTACCGCAAATTATGATTCTTTTTGGATTAGTAACCATTATTGAAGATTCCGGATATATGGCACGAATCAGCTTCTTAACCGATAAACTCATGCGAAAAGCAGGATTAAACGGTAAAAGTATAATGCCCATGATTAGCGGCTTAGCCTGTGCCGTTCCTGCTATTATGAGTGCAAGGAGCATTGAAAACAAAAAAGAAAGGTTGCTAACCATAATGGTAACACCTCTTATGAGTTGCAGCGCAAGGCTACCGGTTTATACCATTTTAATTGCCCTGGTAATACCCAATAAACTTTACCTGGGGTTTTTAAGTTTGCAGGGATTGGTAATGATGGCGCTTTACTTGCTGGGAACCGTTATGGCATTGCTGGTTTCCTGGGTAATGAAATTTTTTATCCGGTCTGCCGAACGCAGTTTTTTTATTTTGGAATTGCCGGTTTACAGGGAACCAAGGTGGAGGAACATTGTAAATACCATGGTTCAAAAGGCAAAAATATTTGTGGTAGAAGCCGGTAAAGTAATAATGGTAATTAGCCTTATACTTTGGGTATTGAGCAGTTTTGGCCCACCCAAAAAAATGCAGGAAATAAAATCTTCTTTTGATAATCAAATTGCGCAACAACCCGATAAAAAAGATGAACTGGAGCATCATTACAAAACTGCACAATTAGAAAATTCTTATGCCGGAATTTTGGGCAAAGCAATTGAGCCTGCAATTACACCCCTGGGTTACGATTGGAAAATTGGTATTGCCCTTATTACCTCATTTGCCGCAAGGGAAGTATTTGTAGGAACTATGGCCACATTATACAGTGTTGGCGATGATGCTTCGGAAAACAGTTTAACGCTTCGGCAAAAAATGGCAATAGCTAAAAGAAGCGATGGAACAAAAGTGTACACACTGGCTACAGCGCTATCCCTAATGGTATTTTATGTGCTGGCCATGCAATGCATGAGTACGTTGGCTATTGTAAAGAGGGAAACTAAAAGTTGGAAATGGCCCATTATACAATTTACTTACATGACTGCTCTGGCGTATTTTTTTAGCCTGCTGGTTTATCAATTATTTAAATAACTCAAATATTTTTTAGCAAATTTGCCGCAGCCTGCAACGTTTCTTCTTTTTTGGCAAAGCAAAAACGGAGTACTCTATTTTGTTGCGGAACAGAGCAAAAAGCAGATACCGGAATACAAGCTACGCCATATTCTTTAACAAGCTTTACAGCAAAATCATTTTCAGGTTCATTGCTAATAGTGGCGTAGCTGTACAATTGAAAATAACTACCCTGTGATGCCAATGGCTTTAACCTTGTTGCCGACATTGCCTGCATAAAAAAATCCCTTTTTTGCTGTAAAAATTTTCCCAGCTCAAGGTATTTATCTTTTTGCTTTAAAAAAGCTGCAATACCATACTGCATGGGGCTATTGCAGGTAAAGCAGTTAAACTGATGAATTTTTCTAAACTCTTTCATTAGGGCCGGTGGTGCAATGCAATAACCCAGCTTCCAGCCCGTGCAGTGGTACACTTTTCCAAATGAAAAACAAATAAATGCTCTTTCGTACAACTCTGGATATTTCGCCAAACTATAGTGCTGCAAATTATCAAAAACCAGGTGTTCATATACTTCATCGCTAATAATAAAAATATTATTACCGGCAACTATGGATTTTAGAATCTCAATATCCTGCTGGGTAATAAGTTTGCCGGATGGGTTGTGTGGAGAGTTAATAATAATTGCCCTGGTATTGGGATTAATTTTTTCTTTTACAAGATCCCAGTTAATTGTATATTCCGGAAAACTAAGTGGTATAGGTACTGCTTTTGCGCCATTTAACTCTATGGCAGGGATATAACAATCGTATGCCGGTTCAAATATTATTACTTCATCGCCTTTTTGTAAAATAGTGGTAAGCGCTGTATAAATTGCATAAGTGCCTCCGGGAGTAATGGTAATTTCATCGCTTGCGTTTACTGTTGTGTTGTAAAGATCAAATATTTTTTCAGCTATTTGTTCCCTTAGTGTTGTAAGGCCGTTCATGTGCACATATTGATTATGGCCATCTTTCATAGCTTTGTTAACCAATGCAATCAAAGCTTCATTCATTTCAAAATCGGGGAAACCCTGTCCAAGGTTAATCGCCTTGTGTTCAACCGCAAGGCTACTCATAATAGTAAAAATTGTAGTGCCTACATGCGGCAACTTACTTTTTAAAACAGGTGTCAATTTTTTCCCTATTTAGCAGAAGATAAAAAAAATGATGCAGCTATTTCAGGTTCTCAACTCTGCATTATTCCACTACTTCCCTTCCTGATTCTTTCCAGGCTTTGATGCCGCCATCTAAATGAGCAACATTTTCAAAGCCCATTTGCTTTAGTGTGGTAACAGCCAATGCTGAGCGGCCTCCGGATGCACAATGTAAAATTATTCTTTTGCTTTTATCAAATTCCGGTTTGTGATAGGGTAGAGATGCATCTGCATAAAACTCCAGCATTCCACGGGGTGCATGCACTGCGCCGGCTATTCGGCCATTTTGTTTAAGTTCTTCGCTTTCTCTAATGTCTATTAGGGTTACATTGCTTTTTTGCAATTCTTCATTCACCTGGTCGGCAGACAGGTTTTCAATACCTTGTTTAGCTTCTTTAACTAAATCTGTTGCGGATTTGTTTACCATAATTATAAATTTTAGTTTGCGTTTAACCCACAAAGGCAAATCGGGTTAAAAAATTAATTACAAAAATTTTTCGCCTTTATTTCTTTTTACTTCGGCAACGTATTCTTTTATTTCCTGCTCTTTATTTTTTTTGCAAATAAGCAATACATCTTTTGTGTCTACAACTATAAACTCATCGAGGCCTTGTAAAAGCAGCAATTTTTTATTGTCGGCATGTACCATATTATTGGTGGCATCTATTACAATTACGTTATTGCCACCAACGGCATTACCTAAATAATCTTTATCAAAAGTATCGTAAGCGCTTGCCCAGGTTCCCAAATCGCTCCAGCCAAATGAAGAAGGAAATACATATACATTGTCGGCTTTTTCCATAATACCATAGTCAATAGAAATATTTATACACAGCGGATAAATCCTGTTTATAGCATCCTGCTCTTCGTTAGTATTATAGTGTTCTCGTTCTGCATCAAAAACCTCATGCATTTCGGGGAGGTATTGTTCAAAAGCCTGAACAATATTTTTTACCTGCCATACAAATATGCCGGCATTCCATAAAAAATCACCGCTGGCTACGAAGGTTTTGGCCAGTGCCTGGTCGGGTTTTTCTGTAAATGTTTTTACCCGGTACACATTATCGGCTACAGCCATGGGTTCAAATTGAATATAACCGTAGCCGGTATTAGGAGTTAAAGGTTTAATACCTAAAGTAACCAATGCTTTTATTTGAGAAGTAAAGTGCAGGGCATCTAGTGCAACTTTTATAAATTTTTCCGTATCCAGTATTAGATGATCGGCGGGTGCACAAACAAGGTTTGCTTCGGGGTTTAATTGCCGAAGCTTATAAGAGATATAAGCAATACAAGCTGCTGTATTTTTTCTGCTAGGCTCACAAAGGATATTTGCCGGGTTTAATTGCGGCAATTGTTTGATGCATATTTCCCGGTATTGTTCCGAGGTTACAATATAAATATTGTCCCTATCAATAAATTGCTCAAAGCGGTCAAATGTAGCCTGTATGAGCGTTCGCCCGGTATTTAAAATATCTAAAAACTGCTTGGGGTAATCGGTACGGCTCATGGGCCAAAACCTGCTGCCGATACCGCCAGCCATAATTGCTACGTAATTATTTTTATTCATAAACAGATGTTCCTTTAAATAATGCCTTCTCTTATTAAATCATGCAAATGTATAACGCCTGCATATACGCCCTCATTAATTACTAAAAGTTGTGAAATATTGTTTTGCCGCATTTTTTCCAAAGCATTTATTGCCAATTCCCCTGCTTCAATAATTTTGGGATTGCTGCCCATTATATCTATTGCGGTAAGGCTGATAAATGAATCTTGTTTTTCCAGCATCCTTCGTATATCTCCATCGGTAATAATTCCGGTAATTTTTCCTTTTACATCAACCACCGCCGCTGTACCCAACCTTTTTGCAGTAATTTCTACCAATACCTCTTTAACTGTTGCAGATTCTTTAACCAGCGGTTTTTCATTCAATCTAGCCAGGTCGGCAACCCTTAAAAATAATTTTTTTCCTAATGCTCCACCTGGATGGTATTTAGCAAAATCTTCCGGCTTAAACCCACGGGCTTCCATAAGGCATACCGCTAAAGCGTCTCCCATTACCATTTGTGCCGTAGTGCTTGTTGTAGGTGCAAGATTATTGGGGCAAGCCTCTTTGCTTACTGTTGTATTTAAAACAATATCGCTGTGGGTGGCAAGATAAGACCGCACATTGCCCACCATACCAATTAAGATATTACCAAAATTTTTTATTAAGGGTGCAAGTATTTTTATTTCGGGGCTATCGCCGCTTTTGCTAACAATCATTACGTTATCGCTCTGTTGTATCATCCCCAAATCGCCATGAATGGCATCTGCCGCATGCATAAAAATTGACGGTGTTCCGGTGCTGTTCATTGTAGCCACAATTTTTTGAGCTACAAGTGCGCTTTTACCTATACCACTTATAATGAGCCTTCCCCCTGGTTTTGAAAGCCTTTCTACCGCTTTACAAAAATCTTCATTTACAAAAGCTGCAAGCCCGGCAATTGCTTCAGCCTGAAGGGCAATTGTTTGTTTTGCACTGGTTATTACAGGTTCATATTTCATCAGGCAGCAAACCTACTTAAAAATTAGAATATGCAAACCTTCCCTTTAACCCGGCTTTGTGAATAACTACAAAAAAAAGGTTGGTAAATTTTCATATTAATTGCTTACCTTAAATGCTTATAAAGCTTCGTTAATTTTTTTTTGGATGTAATGAAAAGCAGCGCTTATTTTGACTTACTGCATTGATCAATTAACTTTGCCGGCCTAAAAAAATTTTTTATTCTATTTCAATCGCATCGAACCTGGTGATTTACAAAAATGGCAACTACAAAAAAAGCATCTAAACCCGTTAAGTCGGGCACAAAAATACCCACAGAAAAACCCATAGGCATCCTAAGCGGCAAACTCCAGGATTATTTTGGCTTTGACAGCTTCAAAGGCAACCAGGAAAAAATAATTTCCTGTATTTTAAACAAGCAGGACAGCTTTGTAATTATGCCCACAGGCGGTGGTAAAAGCCTATGCTATCAACTCCCGGCAATGATGAACCCCGGAGTGGCAATAATTGTTTCTCCGCTTATTGCATTAATGAAAAACCAGGTAGACCTGGTACGCAGTTACAGCAGTAAAGATGAAATTGCACATTTTTTAAACAGCACCTTAAACAAAGGCCAGCAAAAAATTGTAAAAAGTGACCTGGCCAGCGGCAAAACAAAAATGCTTTACGTGGCGCCGGAAACCCTCACCAAAGAAGAAAATATTATTTTCTTTAAAGAATTAAATATTTCATTTGTAGCCGTTGATGAAGCCCATTGTATTTCTGAATGGGGCCACGACTTTAGGCCCGAATACCGCAGGCTTAAGGAAATGATTGACCTCATAAGCGAAGACCTGCCTATTATTGCACTTACCGCAACCGCTACACCCAAGGTGCAAAGCGATATTATTAAAAACCTGGGCTTACGCAACCCCAAAATTTTTATTTCCTCTTTTAACCGGCCCAACCTGCATTACGAAGTAATGCCCAAAGTAAACGTTCGCCAAACTAATGAAAGCATAGTGCGTTTTATTAAAACGCATAAAAACAAAAGCGGTATCATTTATACGCTCAACCGCAAAACCACCGAAGAACTTGCCGCCATGCTCAATGCCAACGGTATAAGCGCAGTAGCCTACCATGCTGGCCTGGATGCCAAATTAAGGGCAACCCGGCAAGACCAGTTTTTAAATGAAGCTGTTCAGGTAATTGTGGCCACCATTGCATTTGGTATGGGAATAGATAAACCTGATATTCGCTTTGTAATTCATTACAACATTCCAAAATCAATTGAAAATTATTACCAGGAAACCGGAAGGGCAGGGCGGGACGGACTTGAAGGGAAATGTGTATTGTATTACTCCCACAAAGACGTTGCCAAGCTGGAACACCTTATGCGTGACAAGCCACTAAGCGAAAGAGAAGTAGGAGCTCAACTTATTTACGAAACAGTTTCGTATGCCGAAAGCAGTGTATGCCGCCGCAAAACACTGCTCTATTATTTTGGTGAAGACTTTGATGATAAAAAAAGTTGCGGCCATTGTGATAATTGTTTAAACCCAAAAGAAAAAATTGAAACTAAAGCAGAAGTACTTATTGCACTTAAATGCATTGATGCACTGCAAGAAAGGTTCCCTATTGAATATGTACTAAACATCCTTTTGGGAAAAGCCAATAACCAGGTACAAATGTACAGTCATGAAAACCTAGGGGTTTTTGCCACAGGCAACGATAAAGACACACATTTTTGGAACAGCCTTATCCGGCAAATGCTGCTGGAAGATTTGCTTTCAAAAGATATTGTGGAGTATGGTGTATTAAAAATTACGGCTAAAGGAAGGGCGTTTATGAAAAAACCCACTTCGTTTAAAACGGCCCTCAATAATTTATTTGAAGATGCCAATGCCGATGATGAAGCAACAGAAGCAACTCCGGCAGTAGGATCGGCAGCAGACGAGCAACTGCTTGAAATGTTAAAAGACCTAAGAAAAAAAGTGGCCAAAGAAAAAAACCTTCCACCCTTTGTAATTTTCTTAGAGTCATCCTTAGAAGATATGGCTACCATGTATCCTACCTCGGTACCCGAGCTGGAAAAAGTAAGCGGTGTAAGCAAAGGAAAAGCTATCAGGTATGGTAAACCATTTATTGATATAATTGCCAAGCATGTAGAAGACAATGATATAATCCGCCCCGATGATTTTGTTATGAAAAGTGTGGTAAACAGGAATAACCACAAAATATTCATCATTCAAAATGTTGACAAAAAAATCCCCCTGGAAACTATTGCCAAAACAAAAGACCTTAGAATAGACCAGCTTTTGGAAGAAATGGAAACCATTGTTGCCAGCGGCACAAAGCTCAACTTAAATTATGCAATTGATGATATAGTGGATGAGTACGAACAAGAAGAAATAATTGATTATTTTAAAAACTGCCAAACCTCATCATTGCAAGTAGCACAAGAAGAACTTGCAGACAGTAATTTTAACTGGGAGCAGTTAAAACTAATGCGTATAAAGTTTTTGTGTGAATTTGGAAATTAGCACAAACCCCTTTTGCTAAATATAGGATAAGAAATTTTTCAATAAAATAAATAACTTACTCCCGTTGATTTTTCGTTGAAATCTCCTATTTTTGCTGCCCCGAAAGGGAAAATACTGCGGTATCCGCCTCGGCGGAAAAGAACTGAAAATTGAAATACTGCGGTATCCGCCGAATGGCGGAAAAGAACTGAAAATTGAAATACTGCGGTATCCGCCGAATGGCGGAAAAGAACTGAAAATTGAAATGGTGCGGTATCCGCCGAATGGCGGAAAAGAACTGAAAATTGAAATGGTGCGGTATCCGCCGAATGGCGGAAAAGAACTGAAAATTGAAATGGTGCGGTAGCTCAGTCGGTAGAGCAAAGGACTGAAAATCCTTGTGTCGCCGGTTCGATCCCGGCCCACACCACAATATGGCCTGTTGCATAAGTAGCAGGCCGTTTT
Source organism: Chitinophagaceae bacterium (assembly GCA_016699815.1). Lineage (NCBI taxonomy): Bacteria > Pseudomonadati > Bacteroidota > Chitinophagia > Chitinophagales > Chitinophagaceae > Chitinophagaceae bacterium. The sequence goes on from CP065012.1 coordinate 1,486,178, forward strand.
ATTATGTGGCATGTCTATATTTTATATTCCACTAAAGCGGCTAAAACATATACAGGATTTTCAAATGATGTGCAGCGGCGGCTATTTGAACATAATATAAGTGAATCCCGTGGCTTCACTTTGCGTTACAGGCCTTGGACACTTATAAGAACAGAAAATTTTAGTACTAAAAAAGATGCCATGCTTCGGGAAAAATTTTTAAAAACTGGACGGGGAAGGGAACAAGTAAAAAATTTTATACAGAATTTTATTCATAATGCTGCGGTATCCGCCGCGGCGGAAAAGGACTGAAAATCCTTGTGTCGCCGGTTCGATCCCGGCCCACACCACAATACCACACAATTTCAAGCGATTTTTATTATAAATGCTTTACTTACACAGCTTATACCAATGGGTTTTATAAGGTTTTATACGTTTTTTACCAACAACACTCAAATGCCACATAATCTTTAATTTTCTGTTTTCTTATACCCAATCTATATAAGCGTACATACAATGATTTGCAAATTTTAATAAATTCTAAAAAAAACTTCTCAAAATATTATGTAATTAAAAAGGGATATATATACCTTTATGCTGAATTATTTAAACCAAAATTGCTCCACTGACGCCGCTTATAACAAGCTTCATTTATTAAAAAAATACACCAAATCATGAACACAGCATTTATTTTAAAAAGAACATCACTGGCAATTGTTTTATTCTTTTTTATAGCATCCGCCAGTGCACAAAAATTAATTTTGGCAGACGATGTTAACAGTACTCTGCTTAAAAATATTTGTGATGATGCAGCAATAAAAGTTGATGAAACAAAAGACACTTATATTAAAGTAAAAGAAACCTTTGAAATTTATATTGATATTGATTCCAAAAAAAGATTTTTATATATGAACATAAGCTATCCTTTGGTAGCGGAGGCAACACCAAGTAAAGTATATCAGTTAATGAATAAACTGAACAGGGAAATTATTTTAATGAAATGTTATTACAACCCCGAGAAAAATACCGTTAACTATGCATATGATTTTTGGATAGAAAGTGGGTTTACCAACCGCACCTTTATTAATGCCATAAAAATGTTTAGCAGTGCATTAAGCCTGTCATTAGATAAAGACACAGATAAGCTCATAAAATAAAAGGAGCTGCAATATAAAAAAGCAACTTATTAAATGCAGCATCAGCAGGTAAAGGCTGGTGCTGTTTTCTTTTGTACTTTAAAGAATAGAAGAATTAATATTAATACGTTAAAACAAAATACAGCATTTAAATTAATATTTCATATTGTTACCTAATACTACCTCTCACAGGTTTACAGCGCTTGATGTTTTCAGGGGGCTTACCATTTGTTTTATGATTATTGTAAATACCCCGGGTAGCTATGTTACCACTTTTTATCCTTTGCTCCATGCACAATGGAATGGGTTTACCCCAACCGATCTCGTATTTCCATCCTTTTTATTTGCCGTAGGCAATGCTTTAAGTTTTGTAACTCCTAAATGGCAAAAGCTTTCCCAAAAACTGGTTTTACTAAAAATATTTAAGCGAACAATAATCATTTTCCTTCTGGGGTTATTATTAAACTGGTTCCCATTTGTAAAATATAACCATGAGGGCGGCTTGTTTTTTTTTCCCCTTTTCTGACTTAAGGATTTTTGGTGTGCTGCAGCGCATTGCCCTGTGTTATGGATTTACGGCTTTATTTATTTATTATTTTAAACCCAAAACGATAGCGTTAATAGGTATGAGTTTTCTGTTGGTTTATTGGATTATTTTATATGCTTTTGCCCTTTCGGGCAACCCATTAAGTATCACAGATAATGTTGGCTCTGCTATAGACCGATGGCTTGTAGGAGAAAAGCATTTGTATCATGGAGAAGGAATTGCATTTGATCCAGAAGGTTTATTGAGTACCTTACCCTCTATTGTAAATGTAATTGCCGGGTTTATTGCAGGAATTTTTATTCAAAAAAAGGGAAATACTTATGAGTTGCTCGCAAAATTATTATTAGCCGGTTTTATATTTGTTTTTGTAGCCTATTGCTTGAATTTTTACTTCCCCATTAATAAAAAATTATGGACCAGCTCTTTTTCTGTATTGACCATTGGGCTGGATTGTATTTTACTAGCATCCCTTATTTATGTAATAGATTTTTTAAACATAAAAAAATGGGGGTACTTCTTTGAAGTATTTGGCCGTAACCCTTTATTCATTTACTTGTTAAGTGAGCTGGGGTAATTATTTTATATTTTTTATCAACAAAAAGTGGAGTATCCTATTATCAGTGGATTTATGTAAATATTTTCAGCGATGCAGGCGGTAACATAGGCTCGTTATTATTTGCCCTAAGCTTTATGCTCTTTTGCTGGGTAATTGGTTTATGGCTCGACAAGAAAAAAATATATATCAGGGTTTAAGTTTACACACAAATAGGCCAACGGTTACACTTTAAATATTTTCTTTTTGAGTTCCAGAAGCGTATTAAATGTAGATATAGTACATAAAATAAAAAAGGCTGGTGTGTAAACCAGCCTCTTGAAGCTCCCCCTGCTGGACTTGAACCAGCGACCCTCTGATTAACAGTCAGATGCTCTAACCAACTGAGCTAAGGAGGAATTTTACCCTAATACTTTTTTATTAAGGGCTGCAAAAATAAGCGTTTTTCTATTTTAGGCAACTATTTTACCCAACTTATTTTGCTTTTAATCATTTACTTACCAATTTTTATTAATTTGGTATCCCATTCCTTCCGAAAACCTTATCTGCCCTAATTATTTTTTACCTAAATTATTACAGATGAAATATTTCGGGTTTCTAATAGGATTAGTATTTTCCTTTGCTTCTTTTGGACAAATCCCATATTACAACAATAATTATTCTATATGGGAAGAATCAAATGTATTGGTAGGCACTGCAAATAATTATTGTAACCGGCCGGTAGAAATAAGGGTAAATATTTACAAACCAGTTGCCGATAACAATACAAAAAGGCCGGTTGTGATTTTTGTTCCCGGTGGCGCCTTTGTTTCTACAGCCGACCAAAACCAGGGCCAAATGAATGAAATGGCTCAAGCCTTGGCCAAACGTGGCTATGTAGCCGTAACAGCAGATTATAGAGAAGGTGTGCACCTTTACCCTTATAACACTGGCTACCCCGAAGTATTAAACGGTGGTTTTATAAACCCATTTGCAGATTATGCTTCGCTTTATGCAACTGATAATGATGAGGTGTATAGGGCCGTTTACAGGGCAAGGCAAGACCTAAGTTCTATTATTCAATTTATTAAAGCCCGTAATTTACAAGATAGCTCCAGTACCTGTAAGTTTTTTATTTCGGGCCATAGCGCAGGAGCCATTACCTGCCTGGCTACAGTTTTTATGGATTTACCCTCTGAACGTCCTTCTGCCGCAAATGCCATAGCCCCGGCAACAAACCCCAGCTGGACCAATAAATGCATTTGGGAATTATTTGGTACTTGCCTGCTATGGCAGGTAAATGGACCCCAGGGTAAAGATGATGCCGCTTATATAACCCAAAACCCAACTCCTTTTAATTTTGATGCCCCTAATTGTTACCAGCGGCCAGACCTTGGGCCCATGAAAGGAGTTTTATATATCAATAATAATTATGATAGTAAAGTATTAGGTATTGCGGCCATGTGTGGGGCGGTTGACAGCCTTAGTTTTATAAATAACCAAACCAACAATCCGGCAATTTGGATGTACCACCAGCCTGCTGATATTGTAGTACCTTTTGGAACGGGTAAACCTTTTAATTTTTTAAATGGCTTTTACAACCCGGCACCCAACAGCAACTGGCCGGTTTTAAACGGATCAGGTGTAATTGAAAATTATTTAAATGCCAATAACTATCCTGCTGCACACCGCTTATGGGCTTACTCAGGCAATGGAAATACATTATTAACCCATGACCTTTTACCTAGCACAACGGTATTGGCAGACAGCATTGCCCGGTTTTTTGGGCAAGTAATGGATACCGCAAGTTTATGTTTTCCTGATAGTGGTCCTTTGCCTATTGGTTTTAATTTTTATGTTACTAAACTCCAGGGTTCTGCAAAACTGGTATGGGAAACCAATAGTATAGATATGCTAAAGTTTGAGGTAGAGCGCTCTTCAGATGGTGTTCAATTTTCATCAATTGCTTCAGTTGATTTTGTAACAGGAGAAACCAACTATTCTTATAACGATACTTATTATTTTAAACATGGCATTACTTACTACCGCATTAAAGAACTAAGGGTAAATAGTGGATTTAATTATAGTCGGGTTCAAAAAATCAGTAATTCCGAAAACTTAATTACTCATATTTACCCAATACCCGCTAAGGATTTTGTAAAAGTGAATTTAAATTTATCCGGAAATACTACGCATATCGAAATAGGGCTTTTTGATGCCGTTGGAAGAATGGTTTGGTCAAAAATTATTGGGGCAAATACTAGCGAAACTAATATACCGGTAAACAAGCTTTCCGGAGGATTGTATTTATTAAAACTTACTATTAATGGAAGTCAAAACGAAATTCATAAAATTATTGTACAGTAATTTTTATAGCAGGATATAAATACCGTCCTCTTTTTCTGCAATACGCCAGGTGGTTAAAAAATAACCTTCACCACTGGTATTAAAGCCGTTTTTTAAATTAAACCGGTAATGGTGTACAGGGCATACTATACTTCCAGCAAGGTCAGTTTTTCCATACATTAGCCTTCCGCCTGCATGAGGGCATTTTGCTGCACATGCATAAAGGGTTTCGTTTATTGAAATAACACAAATTGTTTTCCCCTCAATAGTAACTTCGGTCTTATCGTTGGGTGGTTCAAATAACTCTTCTTTGCTTGGCGCTATTTTGTACCATTTTTTTTCTGGCATTTTTGTAAATATTATTGCAATCTTTTTACTACATCGCAAACAACGCCTGGTTTGCCAATTGTATAATAATGTAAAACGGGCACCCCTGATTTTTTTAATTCAACAGATTGGTGATACAACCATTCGGTTCCTAGTTTTTCCACTTCTTCATCTGATTTACATTTTATCATTTCGCCGGAAAGTTCCGTAGGCAAATCAATATGAAAAACTTTGGGCAGCACCGTAAGTTGCTTTACGCTATACACCGGTTTTAAACCAGGTATAATAGGTACGTTAATCCCCATATCCCTGCATGATTTTACAAATGCAAAGTATTTGGTATTATCAAAAAACATTTGGGTAACAATATAATCTGCTCCGGCATCTACTTTTTGTTTTAAGTATTGCAAATCTGTTTCCATATTGGGCGCTTCAAAATGTTTTTCTGGATAACCGGCAACACCAATGCAAAATTTTGTTTTAATGGAATGCTTTAAATCTTCTTCGAGATATACTCCTGCATTTAAATTACCCACCTGCCTTAGTAAATCAATTGCATATTTATGGCCGCCGGGTTCGGGTTCAAAATTGGTTTCATTTTTTGCCGCATCACCACGTAATACCAGCACATTATCAATACCCAGGTAATTTAGGTTGATGAGGGCGTCTTCGGTTTCGTTAATATCAAATCCGCCACAAATCAAATGAGGCACCGTATCTACATTGTACCTGTTCATTATAGCCGCACAAATAGATTCGGTACCAGGCCTTTTTCTCACTATTACTTTTTTAAAATCGCCTGTAGCCGTTTTTTTAAAAACGTGTTCGCTGCGATGATAGGTAACATTAATAAAAGATGGCTTATGCTCCATTAGTTCATCCATTAGTTTATATAATGACTGGATGCCTTTTCCCTTTAATGGAGGAAGGATTTCAAAAGAAATTAACGTGTCTTTTGCCTGGTTGATGTGGTCTATAACTTTCATATTACGTAAAAAATATCCTGCAAACATACAATATAGCCTTAGAAAGGCAAACTGTTGTTAAATAATAACGGTAATAAGCCTATTCCAATTATTTTTGCAGCAAATAATATTTTTACTTTGGTAATAAAAACCCAACATTTAATTAAGCGCTATGGCAGCCGTACTGTAGTAAATGATGTTTCATTTGAAGTTAACCAAGGGGAAATTGTAGGGCTTTTAGGCCCTAATGGTGCCGGAAAAACCACTTCTTTTTACCAGGTTGTAGGCCTTATAAAACCTGATGAAGGAAGGGTTTTTTTAAATGACGAAGACATAACCTCACTGCCTATGTACAAACGGGCGCAAATGGGTATTGGCTATCTTCCGCAAGAAGCCAGTGTTTTCCGAAAGCTGAGTGTGGAAGACAATATTAGTGCTGTATTGGAAATGACAAAACTTACTAAGCAGGCACAAAAACTAAAGCTTGAAGAATTACTGGGCGAATTTCACCTGGAACATGTAAGAAAAAACAATGGCGATACCCTTAGCGGCGGAGAAAGAAGAAGAACAGAAATAGCCCGTGCTTTGGCCGTAAACCCAAGTTTTATTTTGCTTGACGAACCCTTTGCAGGCGTTGATCCCATTGCTGTTGAAGATATTCAAACCATCGTAGCAAAATTAAAATTTAAAAATATCGGCATCCTCATTACCGATCACAACGTAAACGAAACGCTCTCTATTTGCGACAGGGCCTACTTATTGATTGAAGGAAAAATTTTTATGCATGGCACTGCAGAAGAATTAGCCGATGATGAACGGGTACGGAGGTTATACCTCGGTAGAAATTTTGAACTTCGCAGAAAAGATTATTTAATGGAAGAAGCTACAACTGCCGCAAACAACCCTCCTTCTGAAAGCTCCACTAAATAAGCCTTTTAGGCAAATTGCTTCATAGCAAATCAGCCTGTTTTTGCCATATTTTATTTATCTTGCTTTTCATGAAATTGCTTTCGCCTGTAATATCATCCATAGCCAGGCTGAGAAAATGGCGGATTGATAATTGGATTAACCATCCTGTTGCAGCACAAAGAGAAGTGTTGCAGCACCTGGTTACTTCTGCCCAATATACCGAGTTTGGAAGAAAGTATTCTTTTCACAAATTATTTAATGTAAAAGAGTTTAAAGCGGTTGTTCCTATTCACGAATACGAAGATTTAAAGCCCTATATAGAGCGCATGATGCAGGGCGAAGAAAATATTTTGTGGAACGAGCCCGTATATTGGTTTGCAAAATCCAGTGGCACGAGTTGTGATAGAAGTAAGTTTATTCCCGTAAGTGATGAAAGCCTGCAATACAACCACTATAAAGCCAATAAAGATGTTTTAAGTAATTACTACAAGTATTTTCCGTCAAGCGACCTGCTTACCGGAAAAGGCCTGGTTGTAGGAGGAAGCCACCAGATTAGTAAAGTAAACGACCGGGTTCAATATGGTGACCTTAGTGCAGTGCTTATTCAAAACTCACCCTTTTGGGGCCAATGGTTACGCACCCCGGAGTTAAGCATTGCACTTTTAGATGAGTGGGAAACCAAAATTGAAAAACTGGCCCATGCCACCGTTGATGAAGTGGTAACTTCTATTGCAGGTGTTCCTACCTGGACGCTCATTTTATTAAAACGTATTTTACAAATAAAAAATAAAAAAAACATTAAAGAAGTTTGGCCCAGCCTGGAACTCTATATCCATGGTGGCGTTTCTTTTTTACCCTATAAAGAACAATTTGAAAAAATTATTGGCGCCCCTATCAATTACCTGGAAGTGTACAATGCAAGTGAAGGGTTTTTTGCAGCACAGGAAAAACCAGATGATGATGGCATGGCCTTATATACCGAGCATGGCATATTTTTCGAGTTTATGCCTATTGAAGAATATGGAAAACCCAAGCCTTCTACTATTGGATTAAAAGAAGTGGAACTCAATAAAAATTATGCCCCGGTTATCAGCACTTCGGGCGGGCTTTGGAGGTACCTTGTAGGAGATACTATTAAGTTTACCTGCCTTAACCCTTACAAAATAAAAGTGAGTGGCCGGTTAAAACATTATATTAACGCTTTTGGAGAAGAACTTATAGTAGACAACAGCGACCGTGCAATTACCATAGCTGCAGACAAAACACAGGCAATAATTAAAGACTATACCGCAGCGCCGGTTTATTTTACAGAAAACGGAAATGGCGCACATGAGTGGTTAATTGAGTTTGAAAAAGAGCCGCAAGACCTGCAGCAATTTATTATTGAACTTGATAATTCCTTAATGAACTTAAATAGCGACTACGAAGCCAAAAGACAAAAAAATATTGCGCTTCGCCTGCCTATTGTACACCCTATGCCCAAAGGCATTTTTAATAAATGGCTCCATAGTAAAGGCAAAATGGGAGGACAGCATAAAGTTCCCCGCCTGAGTAATGAAAGAAAAGTACTGGAAGAAATTTTAAAATTTATATAGCGCCCTGCTTTCCCTTTGGCCTTATCCAAAAGCTATTTAACAAGTCCTTATTAATCTTTATTGCCTTTTTTATTTCTACATTATTGAACGGCTGAAAAATCCGGTTTCAACAATGTTATGAAAAAACAAATTTTACTTTACCTGTTTTCTTTATTTGCCCTTACGGGATTTTCTCAAAAATTAAAAACCGATAAAATAACCTTTGGCGTACAAGCCGGCGTAGCCAGCTACAATATGGGCGGCGATGCCGTGGGTAGCTTAAAAGACGTTATTGAATATACCAACGGTATGGTAACCACAAAAAGCCGAACAGGGTTTTATGCAGGCGCTTCCACAGATATACCCGTAAGCAAGCAACTGTCATTTTCTCCCGGCTTGTATTACACTCAAAAAGGTTATGAGTTAAAAGGAGAATTAAATATTAAAGGTGCAGAATTTTTGGGCGCAAATGCTACTGCAAAACTGCAATCTCAATTTATTGATATGCCTTTATTGTTAAAAGCCAAACTGGGCAATGTAAATATTTTTGCTGGCCCGCAATTTTCATACCTCATGCGTGCCGATTTTATAGCAAGTGGCGGCCTGCTGGGCATAAACCTTTTCAATACAAAATCTGATGTAACCAGTGAATTTAATAAATGGAATACCGGTATAACCGCAGGCATTGGGTTTAATATAGATAATGTAAACCTTAGCGCATCCTACGATTATGGCCTTAGCAAAGCAGATGCAAATAAAAGTGCTGACGCATACAACAGGGGCGTAAAAATAGGTATCGGCGTAAATTTTTAAGCCGGCTTTTAGGTTTAGTTCAAAAAAAAGGCTGTTCTTTAATTAGAACAGCCTTTTAAAAATAAACTACTTAAATATTAATTTGATGCAAGTACAGTAATGCCAGATGCGGTAAACCTTATTTCTTTTTGAGGTTCTGTAATGGCATCAATTTCTTCTTTGCTTTTTTGGGCATCTTCGGCATAATGCTTTAGTTCATCAACTGAAGTGTTTTTTATTTTTGCATCGCCGGATAATGCCACTGTTTTACCTATTGCAGCTACTGGAACAAAAAAACCATAGTCTTTCATTTTTACAAAAACCTTGGTTTTATCGGCAGTTTCTAATGTTATCCAGCAACCTTTTTTGCTGCATACATCAGTTACCTTCCCTTTTATTGTTACCGTTATATTTTCCTTATTTTCCAAAAGCGTGGGTAATTCTGAAACCCATATAGCATTTTCGGCATTTACCTTTTCACCGTAAGTGTCGCCGGAATTGGCATCTCCTTTTGGTGGTTGTGCTTTTAGAGCCAGGCCAAAAACAAGCATTATAAAAGCAAAAAATATTTTTTTCATATCAATAAATTAAATATACTGCAAATATAGCTGAAATTAATTCCCGATTATTGATCATAATCATATTAATTATCATCTTTTTAATGAAATTTTAACCCGTTGGTACTCATATATGCGTATTCATTTAAAAGAACTTTTCCGGTACTTTTATACGTCTTTATAACTATTGAATGGGGAAAAAAATTATTTGTATTGTAGAAGATAAGGAAGACCTCAGAGAAGGAATGGGGCTTATGATTGATACAAGTAATAACTATAGCCTTGCTGGTAGCTTTGCAAATGCAGAAGAAGCGCTTCAAAAAATTCCGGCTATAGGCCCAGATGCGGTTTTAATGGATATAAATCTTCCCGGGCATAGTGGCATTACCTGTGTAAATGCATTAAAAAACATGTTTCCTTCCATGCTTTTTTTAATGTGCACAGCTTATGAAGACAATGAAAAAATTTTTGATTCCTTAAAAGCAGGGGCCAGTGGATATATATTAAAAACAGAGGGCCCAAAAAAAATTTTAGATGCGCTGGATGAAATGCTTGCCGGTGGGAGCCCAATGAGCAGTTCCATTGCCCGCAAAGTTGTGGCAAGTTTTACCCAATCAGTAAATGAAAATCCGGCTATTGAAGTGCTGAGCGACAGGGAAAAAGAAGTTTTAGAAAACCTGGCCAAAGGGCTTATAGGAAAAGAAGTTGCAGATGCTTTAAACATCAGTAGCGGAACCGTAAGAAAACATGTTCAGAATATTTATAAAAAGTTGCATGTTAATACCCGTGTGGAAGCTGTAAATCTTTATTTAAAACGATAGCTTCGCTTCCTTAATGCTCGAATTTAATAAATATTTTATCCTCTTTTTTGAAGGCATCAATATTTTTATGATGCTGTATTTCTTTATACAGTATATAATCCTACAAAAAAAAGAATTTTTATTTTACGGGTTATACCTCCTGGTATTGGCTTTATATTATCTTATTGCCCTACCCGATTTCTTTTTTACCATAGAAGCCAACCGTACTGAAACAATTTTTCGCTTTGATTTATTCAAACGCCCATTGCAATTTATGAGCAGCGTATTTTACAGCCTTTTTGTAATGTATTATTTACGGCTCAAAAAAACATCGCAAAAGCTCAATTCTTTTTTAATTATTTTAATTTGGTTTTACGGCGCATGTGCATTTATGTGCCTTTTAGGAAATTTATTCCGGATAAATTATGATAGCATTTATTATTTGTTGAGCTTGCTTTTATTTCCCATACAAATAATTATCGTTGTTGCCCTTTTTCGAACCCGCATCAAGTATTCTAAATTTGTAATTTGGGGTACTTTATTTGTTTTAATTGGAAGCACTTATACGTTAATGCTCTCAATTTACCTTTCAAAAGTTTATACCGAAAAATATGCTCAAACCGACTACTCATATTTGCCAGTACAAGTTTCTATTTTAGTTGACATTATTTTATTTAGTATTGCCCTGCAGAGAAAAATTGCCGATGTAGAAAAACACCTGATGAACTCCGCAATACAAAGGCAAAAAGCCATTACTTTAGAACGGGAGCGCATTATTGCCGACCTGCATGATGATGTGGGTGGCGGGTTAAGCAGCATAAGGATGATGAGCGACCTGATGCTGAACGTACCCGAAAATGCCGCTGAAAACAAAACATCCGTTTTTGCCCAAAAAATTTCCACCACCGCAAAAGATATTGCCCAAAGTATGCATACCATTATTTGGAGCCTCAATACAGAAAATGATACCATTGAAAATTTTGTTGAGTACATTCGACAGCATGGCGTTTTCTTTTTTGAAAACACCAAAATCAAATTCAATTTTAATACCACGCCAGCTCTTTTTAATGGTATTTCCCTTACCGGTATACAGCGTAAAAATTTATTTCTTGTTGCCAAAGAAGCTTTTCATAACATTTTAAAACATTCCGGCGCAGATTATGTAATGGTGAGGATTTTTTTGGAAGAAGGGCACCTGATGCTGTTTATTGAAGATAATGGCACGGGTATTATTACCCAAAACCAATTTGGCAACGGCCTCAAAAACATGCAGAAAAGAATAAATGAAATCCAGGGCCAAATCAGTTTTTCTACTCAAAACGGCACTACCATAAAAATTGACCTTCCTTTATAATTTACATTTTTTTTACCTTGTAATCAGATTTTCTCAACTCTTAATTTTATTCTATAAGTGTTGCTGTACAAGATTTTAATGATTACCGCAGCCAAATGAACGGCATATTTTGTAAAAGACAATTTAGTTTTAAAAAGCCTTTGAAACCTGGATAGCAATGCCCTATGCCGAAAGAGCGCCTGATGTTAAAACCAAAGAAATGCCTGGGCTTGTAGCCAGCATGATTTTGCGCTGCGAAGATTGCATAAATTACCCCCTGCAAAAATGCCGGAACCAAGTGCTCTTTACCAAAGAAATTTACGAGGTTTTTGCCGTAGCCAATATTGTTGGTGATAAAAAAGTGATATCACATACCCTGCCAGCATAAGAATTTCGGGAGGAATTATTAAAGTATAAAGTTTAAAAAATGGGTTTTGAAATGCCATTGTCTTTTTTGTACCTTTGAAATAAGCATTCTATTATTATGTCAAACACTACTTCAGCAACCAGCCCGGCCCTTACCGCAAAAGATTTTTCTTCAGACCAGGAAGTAAGGTGGTGCCCCGGCTGTGGGGATTATTCCATTTTAGCACAAATGCAAAAAGTAATGCCTACGCTGGGCATTCCAAGAGAAAATATTGTAATTGTTTCGGGTATTGGCTGCAGCAGCCGGTTCCCTTATTATATGAATACTTATGGTATGCATAGCATCCATGGGCGTGCTACAGCAATTGCCAGTGGCTTAAAAGCTTCAAGGCCGGAGTTAAGCATTTGGATTGTTACCGGCGATGGCGATGGCCTGAGTATTGGCGGAAACCATACCATACATTTACTCCGAAGGAATTTTAATGTAAACCTGCTCTTGTTCAATAACCAGATTTATGGCCTTACAAAAGGGCAGTATTCTCCCACTTCAGAAGAAAACAAAATTACCAAAAGCACCCCTTCGGGAAGTATTGACCACCCTTTTAACCCGGCGGCACTGGCCCTGGGTGCCGATGCCAGCTTTGTGGCCCGTACTATGGACCGTGACCCCAAACACCTGCAAGCCATGTTGCTTAGGGCAAATGAACACCACGGTGCCTCGTTTTTAGAAATTTATCAAAACTGTAATATTTTTAATGATGGCGCTTTTGAGGTTTTCACCGAAAAAAGCAGCAAAGCAGCAGAAACCGTTTTTCTGGAACAGGGAAAACCGCTTATTTTTGGTGCAGAGAACAACAAAGGAATAAAATTAGATGGCCTGAAACCTGTTGTGAAAAATTTATTGGATGGCGCACCTACTGATGATCTTTGGATACATGATGAAAAAGATTTTTACAAAGCGCAAATACTGGTGCGTATGTTTGACGACCCCAGGATAGAAGGCCACCTGCCAAGGCCTTTTGGTGTTTTTTATGAAACGGCAAGGCCTTGTTATGAAGAAGCAATGACAAGCCAAATTGAAACCGCAATTTCTCAAAAAGGAAAAGGTTCTTTGGATAAATTGTTAAAAGGCAGGGAAACCTGGACTATTCAATAATTATGGCGTTGCTGTTTTATTAAAAAACAAATCAGCAGAAATTGCATAATGGTCGCTTAAGTTACGCTTTATCCGCACATATTGCTCTACGGTAAATCGCTTATCAACAAATATATTGTCTATACGTAAGGTGGGCGAAATGCTTACAAAAGTTCTTCCTATACCAGTACCTTTTTCTGCAAAAGCATTTTTTAACCCTTTGCCAATAGTACTGTAAGCATAGCTGTTGGGTACATCATTAAAATCCCCGCAAACTATTACCGGGTATTTGCTTTCATTAATCGCTGTTTTAATTCGGTTGCTTTGATAAAATTTCTTTATAAATCCCGTTCGGTATTTGCCAATAATACTTTTGGAATTGTCTACATCTTCCTTTGTTTCAAATTCCGGCTTGTCCAAATAAACCCTGTTGGATTCCGAAAATTTTAGCGACTGCAGGTGAATATTAAAAACCCGGAATGTATCCTGCTCTTTTATAACATCTACATATTGAAAAATAGAATT